>CAKZUU010000095.1 GCA_937922175.1 uncultured Gemmataceae bacterium | reverse complement strand
CATGAAAAAACTGCTGTGCATCGCCGCCGCGGGAGCGGCCTTGGCCAGTATGGGCTATGTGGGCACCTGGTTGGCCGCCCAAGAGGGTGTGCGTCCGGTCGCCGCCGCTGACGCACCACGTCCGACCCTGAAAATTGGCGTAGTGAACATCACCAAGGTGATTAAAGAATTCAAGAAAGCGAATGCTCTGGGCGACCGCATCCTCGCCGATGCCCAACGTTACGACAATGAATTGAAAAACGATCAAGAGGCTTTGAAGGCCCAGGAACTGAAGATTCGCACGATGCCGGAAGGGGCGGAAAAAGAGGCAGCCGCCAAAATGCTTCGGCAGAAGCAGATGGAATTGCAAGATAAAGACCTCACCTATCAAAAGGACATCCGGAAACGACGGGACGATATGGCGGTGGAGATCAACAAGGACATCGCCCGGATCATCGACAGTCTGGCCCGACATTTGGGCTTGGAAATGGTTCTGACCTGTCCCGATGTTGCCGACGAGAATGAACGCGGTTCATTGAGCGATGCCATGCGCCGAATGACGGCCCCGGCAACCTGGATTGCGTGGCGGCATCCGAGCCTGGATATAACGGACGAGGTGTGCAAATGGCTCGACCACTACTTCAAGCCGCCGGCCAGTGCTCCGCAGGCGCCGGCTCCAACGAAGTAGTCCGCTTGGGATGCTCCGCCGCTTGAGGCGTGAGCATCCCCTCCGTCGCCCTGCCGAGCTTCCCCACGGATGGGGCAGGTCGGCCCAACCGACGTCCACTAGCCCGGGAAGGCATCATCGTGAGAAAGCTCGGCGTTCGTCCCCAAAGAACACTCCGTCATGAGACGATCATCGAAGGACCGGGGTTGTTGTCCGGTCGACATGTGCGGCTGAGGCTGAAGCCGGCCCCCGTCAATACAGGTCATGTCTTCGTCCGAGTTGACCTGCCCAATCCTGCCGTCATCCCGGCCCGGGCCTCGCTCGTGACCGACACCCACCGGCGGACGACCCTTGGCCTCTTGCCGCACGGCGTGACCCTGGTCGAACATGTTCTCAGTGCTCTGCACGGCTTGGGACTCGATAACTGTTACATCGAGGTGGACGGCCCGGAGCCTCCTGGGTTGGACGGTTCCTCCTGGAGTTTCGCCGAAGCGATTCGCGCCGTCGGCACCCTGCCTCAACGCGCTCGCCGCACCATCTGGACCGTCCGCGAGCCTCTTTCGGTTCACGCGGGTTCCGCCAGCATTACCTTCCAACCGGCCGAACGCGACGAGTTACGCGTGAGTTATTTGCTGGATTACGGACCGGGTTCGCCGATCGAAAAACAACGCCATTCGTTACTGATTACGCCGGAGACTTATTTCCGCGACCTGGCTCCCTGCCGTACCTTCTTGCTGGAAAACGAAGCATATGAACTGCACCGAGCCGGCGTCGGCTTGCATCTGACCCCCGCCGATCTCCTGGTGTTCGGCAAAAAAGGCATCATCGACAACGTCCCCCGTTTTCCCAACGAACCAGCCCGGCACAAAATCCTCGACATCCTCGGAGACTTCGCCCTCTTTGGTCGGGACATCCGCGGTCACATCATCGCCTGTCGCTCCGGCCATCCGTTGAATACCGAACTTGTTCGTCGTTTGCTGGACCAGCTGCCCCGGCCACGCCGGCTCATGCCCGAATCAACTTCGATTCCCTCGAGCATGATGTCGGCCAACATCGCCGCCAGCCGGTGCCGCCTGAACTGAATCTTGACCAGAGTTGCTCGCCATGCGTCGCATTCGGATTGGCGTCGTCGGTGTCGGACATCTCGGTCAAGCCCATGCGCGCATCCTCGCCGCCCACCCGCAGGCCGAACTGGTCGGTATTGTCGATACCAACAGCGCTCAAGCGGACGCCGTGGCTCGGCAACTACACACCCAGATCTTCGATCATCACCTCGACCTGGCCGACCACGTTGATGCCGTCTGCGTCGTCACCCCAACGGTCTTTCATTTCCCCGTCGCGGCCGATCTCCTCCGCCGCGGACTGCCAGTCCTGGTGGAAAAACCCCTGGCACTGGACCTTCCCGAAGCAGAGGAACTGGTCGAACTGGCCCGCAAGCACGGTGCCCTGCTCCAAGTCGGGCATATCGAACGCTTCAACCCCGCCTACGAGGACCTCAAACGCCGACCCATTCGACCCAAATACATCGAGGTGGAGCGACACGGCACCTTCACGGGGCGATCGACCGACATCGGTGCCGTCCTCGATCTGATGATCCACGACCTGGACCTGCTCCTCGACCTCATCGGCGAACCCGTCGTCGAAATCCATGCGTTGGGGATGACCGTGTTCGGCAAACATGAAGACATGGCAACGGCCAGGTTGAAGTTCGCCGGCGGCTGTGTCGCCCATCTCACCGCCAGCCGAATGAGCCCCCAAGCCAAACGAAAAATGCGAATCTGGTCGGCCGAAGGCTACGCCGGTCTCGACTTCTGTGATAAACGCCTGACGCTGGTTCAGCCGTCCACCCAACTCCGCGCTCGGGGCCTTCCGACCCGCGGTCTGCCGCCGGCAGAGCGTGTCGCCCTGGCCCAACAAGTTTTTACCCGACACCTACAAACACGCGAAATCACTTACCCAGGATTGCCCGATCAGCTCACTTGCGAACTCTCTTCCTTCCTGGAATGCGTCCGGACCGGCGTGGAACCGAGAGTCTCGGGCGAAGCGGGCCGCGATGCCATCGCCTTGGCCGAACGCATCCTCGATTCCTTACGCCAACATGCCTGGGACAATCATCCCACCGGTCCGATTGGCCCCGATGACCTTCCTCTGCCTTTGGGAACGCTCTTCGATGCCGATGACGATGCCCCCGAGCAGCGAGCCGCCGCTTGATCCTCAACCCCGGTTCCAGCTCAAAACTGTCTCCGCCGAGCCTCCGGGTCATCCCAACAGAGATTCGATCGTCTGAATGTCATCGTTCTCCAGGCGAAAGTCGAAAATAGCAAGGTCATCTCGCATGTGTTGTTCGTTGGTGGTTCCCGTCAACGGCATCATGCCCAGCTGCAGGGCGAAGCGAAACACGATTTGCGGTACGGTGCGACCGTAGCGCCGAGCCATCTGTTGAAGCAGCGGATGCGTCAGCACCGGCCGATTCGCCGTCAAGAGGGAGAATCCTTGATAAACGATTCCCTGAGTCCGGGCGAACTCGCGAACCTCACGGTCCCAACCTTGAGTTGCGAAACAGCGATTTTGGACGAATCGCGGGCGGATCCGCGCTTGTGAAGCCAACTCCTGTAACTGACGCACGGAGACGTTGCTGACACCCAGGAATCGGACATGGCCGCTGGACGCCAAACCTTCCATCGCTTGCCATGCTTCCCAGTCCACCCTTCCCAGTCCCTCCCATTGACTTGGCCCATGCAGCACATACGAGTCGATCCGCGTCACACCGAGATGCTCTAACGATTTCGCGAACGATTGCTCCACTTGTCGCGAGATGGGTGCGTGCGGATCGTAGGGCAAGCGATGATCTTGCCCGCCCCGAAATGTGAACTTCGTTTGGAGGAACAGATCCTCCCGCCGTACGATCCCGGCGGTGAGACAAGATTGAATCGCTTCGCCGACGCCCGCTTCGACATAGTGTTTTCGCTGGTTGGCGGTGTCGATTCCGCGGAAGCCCAGGCGAAGCGCCATTTCGGTGAGAGGGCGGGTTTTTTCTTCTTTCCACGCTGTGCCGTAGACCAGGCGGGGAACACGAATGTCGTCGAGGAGAAAAAAAGGATCCATGGGCACGACCACCGCGAGTTGTGTCCACTGGACTTATTTTTATTGATTCGGGCGAGTCCTCGGCGGAAAAGATGAGCTGAATCGTAGAGACGGTGGGGCAAGAGACCGCACGAGAGGCGAGGTCTGCCGGGCGGGCGGAACGAGGAGCGGGCAGGAGCGAGAGGTGGAGGGCGGTTGAAAGGTGGAAGAAAAAAGCCCCCGGGGGGAAACCCAGGGGCCTTATCTTTGTCTTGGTTGTACCGACGAAGCCATGCGTGGGCGGACATGTTTCCGTTCCCAAGCGTGAGGCTCAGGACGGATATCTAAGAAATCCTTAGAAAGGAGGTGATCCAACCGCAGGTTCCCCTACGGTTACCTTGTTACGACTTAGTCCCAATCAGGAGTTTCGCCTTCGGCACCGGTTAAGATGACTTCGGGCGCTCCTCCCTTTCGTGGCTTGACGGGCGGTGTGTACAAGGCTCAGGAACACATTCACCGCGGTGTTGCTGACCCGCGATTACTAGCGATTCCAACTTCACGCAGGCGAGTTGCAGCCTACGATCTGAACTGGGGCGTGTTTTTTGGGATTTGCTCCCGCTCGCGCGTTGGCTTCCCTTTGTTCACGCCATTGTAGCACGTGTGCAGCCCTGGACATAAAGGCCATGAGGACTTGACGTCATCCCCACCTTCCTCCGGTTTGACACCGGCAGTCCCCCCAGAGTCCTCGGCTTACGCCTAGCAACTAAGGGCAAGGGTTTCGCTCGTTATGGGACTTAACCCGACATCTCACGACACGAGCTGACGACAGCCATGCAGCACCTGTACTGGGTTCCGGACTGGATACCGTTGGCCTTACGTTTCCGCAGGCTACTTCCCAGCGCTTTCGCACATGTCAAGTCCAGGATAAGGTTCTTCGCGTAGCCTCGAATTAAGCCACATGCTCCACCGCTTGTGTGAGCCCCCGTCAATTCCTTTGAGTTTCAGCCTTGCGACCATACTCCCCAGGCGGGGTACTTAAC
>CAKZUU010000094.1 GCA_937922175.1 uncultured Gemmataceae bacterium | reverse complement strand
AAGTAGAAAGCCCCCAAGGCGGCCACCATGGCCGCGAGCAAGGCGAAAGCCGTGAGAATGGCATGACGGCGGGAGGCGGCGATCCGAGCATCGAGTGTTTCGGACCATTCGGCGAGATGGGCATCCGTCCGCTGCAACTCCTGGCGGATGACACTCTCGGTATCGCGCGTGAGGGCGGTCGCGGTCATCTCGTCGACGGGGACCGGATCGCGCAGCACTTCGTTTTCCAATTTTTGCAAGAGTTGGAATCGTTCGCCGGAGTGGAGGTCGCTCGGTAACAAGGTCTGCCGCGATTCCAGCCGGCCTAGCAACCGACTGATGCGACTTTGTGTCTCTCGCTCGAAGCGGCGGGAGCGGGCAGCATGACGGACGGCAAAAGCCATTTGGGAGAGATCGTCGATGTCGGCAACAAGGACGGCGAGCAACTGCACCTCGGGCTGGCGGCGAGCAGCAGCGGACGCCAATTGCCGCAAGGGGTTGAGTAACTCGCCAGCGTGTTCAGCGTAGACCGCGAAGTCTCCGTTTTCCGCCCACGACATCAGACCCCGACGAATCGTCTCCCAATCCGACCGGAGAGTCATCACCAGACGACGCGATTCGTCGAATCCCGGCTGACAGACTGAGCTTTCCAACGACTCAAGCAACGACTCGACTTGTTCGGCTTGTCGCGTGAGTTGAACGTTGTCGATCCGACCCGTTCCCGCCACCCATTCACCGGCGTAACGGCGGTATTCGAGTAATGGCTCGATGACCCGACGGGCCGCAATGAAAGGTTCGGCCGTTCGCTGGGCGGCTCGTGCTTGCTCCACCTCGCGCCAAGGTGGCACCAGCACCACCAGCGCCAACGCTGTCAGGGAGAGGATGCCCAATATCCCCGCCAGGATTCGACGCGGTCGACGGCTCGGCGATTTCTCATCTTGGGCGAGTTGCGTCATGGCAGAGAGTCTCACGAACTGTTTCGAGAGATGGGGACCTCCGTCTGGGAACCCGATTCTGGGGAATTGCCAAAAAGACCGTTGACGTCCAGCAAAGCCACCGGCCGGCCTTGGTAGACCGCTTTGCCTTCTGCATCAAATGTCAACCGGACCACTCCGAGCGTTCGATCGACGGCCAAGGCAGCCGTCCGGTCGTGCTCACCACGGACAAGCACGATTCGGCCAGGGAAACCGCCAGGGGGCAGATTCAAAGCCCGGCGTAGATCAATCGGTGTCAACCCATCGGGCAACGAGGCGGTGTTTCGATGAACTTCCACGACCTGTGACACGGGGATCGCCCAGAAGCGTTCGGAAAGTTCAAGCAAGAAGATGGAGGTTGTCAGCGGAATGGTCGGTGTCGGTGCCGTCGTGGTGGCCTCGAGATCCGCCGAACTGCTCGCCAGCAATTTCCCATTGCCGACCAAGTGAACCGGCACGGTCCACGATCCTGATTCGTTGATGTGGAGGTCAGTGGAAGCCTCGAATTGCTCCCGGGGTCCCAGACGTGGGCGGAGGAACTGGAGGATGCCTCCCTCGGAAGGGGCCAAGCCCCGGGGTAAGGCGACGACGAGGCGAACATCCTCGGCCGACCCCGGCCCCGCATTCACCGCTTCGATTTTCAGGCGAACCGTATCACCCACCGCCGCCGAATTCGGGAGTTCGAGGCGAATCGAGATATTGGGACGCAGAAGCCGCGTGCGAGTACGAAGGCATTGATAAACACGGAAATCGGCCCGGGACTCCGGGGTAATGGCGTCAGGTCGATTCGGTTGCACGTGGATCTTGAATCGCTGTTTGCTCCCTGACTCGAAGGTTCCCACCTCCCAGACGAGTCGTCGTCCCAACAGCCGTGCCGGCGGGTCGCTCTTCAGGTAGCGGACCCCAACGGGAAGATCATGCTCGATCCGAACATCGTACATCGGAATCGGGGTCGTGTTGCGCACCACAATGCCGTAAATCAAGGGCGTGCCCGGCGACATCGCGGGATCAGCAGGTTTGGAAGTCGAATCGCGCAGCCTCTCGAGTTGCCTCAGAGCCGCAAATTCATCCCGGACCACAATGAAATCCGCTGGCTTTCCTTCGCTCGGTGGCTGCTCGGGCCGCACTTCCGGCAGCGGGGGAAAGCGGATCGCCATCGACATGCTCGCTTGATCACCGATTTCCAGGCGTGGCAATTCCGCCCAATGCGGTGTCGCATCGCCGTCGTCGTCCGGCTCTTCCCCGGGGACCGTCGGCTGTTTGTTCGGCTCGCTCATCCGGCACTCTCGCTCTCACCCTTCCTGTGGTAAGATACCGCGATTTTGCCGATCCTGCCGAGACCCCCCGCAGAAATCAGCGGATTTCCCCTGAATGCTCACCAAATTTTTCTGACAAAACCGTTAGGGTTGATTCCATCTGCCCGCCGCTCCGTTGACTATCTCAGGTGGGCCCGACCTGATTCGATGACAATCCGCGTCTTGCCGCGGTAGCGATCATAGACGGCCTCCATTTCGTCTTTGTCGTCGAACCAGCCGATGATGTAGGCCGCCCCGAAGGTTTGACCCGCTTTCACCGGCCGCTGGTGCAACTCCTGGATGAAACAGACGTAACCCCGTTGATGGCACCACGCTTCGCTGACCGCTGCCGGATCGAGAGTCATGCCAGCCAACCAAGGTCCCGGTCGGCCTGCCAATTTCACTTGGTAGGCACGAATCATCCGTTGGGGGATGGCACGATCGTTCCGTTGATACAGGAAACGCTCATCAGGGGGAAAATCGCGGCAAAATTCCGATGAGGGAATCTCGCCGTGGTAGCTCAACCAGACCTTCTCGAACCGATCACCCTCCCGATGCTGGATGTGCCCCGGCATGTCAATGCGGTAAAACAAAGCGTCATGGTCGTTGACCGTCGTAATCGTCTCCGCGGAGAACAGGTATCTCACTCCCGGGCGAAACAAGAGAGTCTGTTGCCAGGTCGAACCAGCTTTGTAGCCTTGGCCAGGTTTGGTGAAAGTGAAACGGAACCGGATCGCGACGAAGTCTTCTCCGTGGATCACCTCGGGATCGAGTTGCTTGGCCTGGGTGCAGATTTGCGGCCCCTCGACGTAGTGCTTCGCGATCTTGCCGTGGAATTGCGGGTGGGCATAGCCATCGTCCCGTGAACCGGGTGCCATCAGAAAGTCCATGATGTGCAAGCCGAAGCCTAAGTCTCTCGCACCGGTTTTCTTGTCCAGCAATCCACCGCCGGCGACTCCGCTGACATAACCCTTGGTGTTGATTCGAGCCGAGATTTGGTCCGTCTCGATCTGTAAATGGTCGTCGGCGCGACGGATTTTAAGATCGCTCGCGAAAGTCGGCTGCGTTCCTGCGAGACTGACCACTTGCAGGTAAATCAACACGACCGCCCATCGTTTCATGACCTCGTCCTCCGAGATGTCACTCTGGAAACTCGCCCCTTGCTCGCTCTGGGTGCCTCCGAGCTTGCAATCGGGGATGCCGTCGATTAGACTACAAAGTCGATCACGCCTGCCTTGCAGAAACCTCCTGAACTCACTTTAACGGGCGGTTACTGATGATGTTGAGAGTCCTCGGATTTCCTACCAAGGCCTGCGACGGTATCACCCGCCGCGAGTTGTTGACAGCTGGTTTGTTCGCTCCTGCCTTGGGTCAAGTGCGAAGAGCTTCGGCGGCGTCCCGGAAGGTTCTCGTCGAAAATGAAGCAAAGCAAAAAAACCGATTCGCGCGGGCATTTATTCTGATCGATTTATTTGGCGGGCCGTCGCATTTGGATACTTTCGACCCGAAACCGCAAGCTCCGCCGGAGATTCGCGGCGAATTTTCGACGATTGCCACTTCGATTCCCGGCCTTCGGATCTGCGAACACCTTCCGAACCTGGCGACTCGGATGCACCGATGTGCGTTGATTCGCACCGTATCCCATCGTTACAACTCGCACAATCCATATGCGGTGATGACAGGTTTCGACGGCGGCCAAGATCAACTCGATTATTTCGCAAAACCGACGCATCATCCCAGCGTGCCGAGCGTCTGCCAATACCTTGGCGTAGGGCGGAGCGAGGAGTTGCCCGGCTACGTGATGCTGCCGGCCCATCCCGGATATAGTCAAGGGTTGCGTCGAGCAGGTCCCTATGGCGGTTACCTTGGCCCGCGGTGGGATCCGTTATCGGCGACAGCGGACCGATTCGCGAGCGATACGGCCGAGAGCAAAGACTTTTATAATCCTGACATTTCCCTCCTCGGCGAGCCAAGCCTACCTAAGTTGCAGGGCGATCTCACGCTCGACGTTCTCAATCGGCGACGACGTCTGATCGATCAACTGGACACACAGCAAGCCGCTGCCGAAGCGAGTCCCGTACCTCCGCTTCGGCAAGCGGCATTCAACCTGTTATTGTCGGCGAAAGCGCGGGCCGCCTTCGATTTGGAACGCGAACCCGATCGGGTGAGAGAACGCTACGGACGAGACCTCTTCGGTCAAAGCGTATTGCTGGCTCGGCGGCTGGTCGAAGCGGGCGTGAGCTTCATCACCGTCCACACCGAAGCCCGACCCAATGGTCATTGGGATACGCATGAGAATAATTTCAACATGCTGAAAAGGCTCTTGCTCCCGTTCTTGGATCGGGCCTTGTCGGCGCTGCTCGATGATTTGACGGATCGGGGCATGCTGGGAGAGACGTTGATCCTCGTCACGGGCGATATGGGCCGACAACCGAAAATCAATCACGCCGCCGGTCGGGACCATTGGCCGCAATGCGGCTTTGCCCTTTTCGCTGGCGGCGGGACGAGGCCGGGAGCCGTGCTCGGGACGTCCGATCGTCTCGGGGCGTATCCCGTGGAGCATCCCGTCTCCATGGGCGATCTGGCCGCGACCGTCTATCGGCAAATGGGAGTCGACCCGGAAGCGACCGTTCCGGATCACCTGAATCGCCCCATCCCGATTAGCCACGGAGGCCGACCCTTGTCCGCGATCTTGATCTGAAGAACCTCGAACAGGAGTCCCACGACCAGATGCCGAGACAATGGGGGCAGCTGTCTCACACAATTGGGCGGGTGCAAATGCAAAAAACTGGACCGTCAGAGTGAATTAGTTTCAAACAAAAGCGTCGTCACCTGGCGCCAACCACCTGTTGTGTCCGAAGAAATGACATGCGCATCGTTCAAATCTCCTTCCTGGCGACCATGCT
>CAKZUU010000093.1 GCA_937922175.1 uncultured Gemmataceae bacterium | reverse complement strand
ATCCGGATGCTCGGCCTGAAATCGGAGATAGAGGTGACGGACGAAGTCTTCATCGGCATCGCTGTCGGCCCCGCGAAGCCGGTGATTCAAGTGAGCGATGACGAGGGGATCGGTGCGAGGCAGGGAGAGAATGGCCCGCAGGAGAGCCACACTGTCCGGACCACCGGAGACAGCGACGACCATTCCCGCGCGAGGGGACAACGTGAGAAGTTGCTCGGCAACGACCCCGGGGAACGTCAGCTGCATTCGGTACGACGCGCTTTGTCGATCGCTGATTGCTCGCTGGGGGTCATGATAAACAAGCGCGACCCGCCCATCAATTCGACCGAGTTGCGAATATCAGGTTGGAAACTGCACAAGTAAACGCGACCTCCCCGGGCCTGAATCAATTGCCGAATCCGCATCATCACCTGGAAAAACGACGTGGGGAAGCGCTCGGTGATTCCAAAGTTGAAAATGACATGCGATTCATCGGGAAGATCATGCAGGGCATTCAGAATCTCCCGGTAGAGCGGAGTGTCATCGGTCGTCATCGAATCCAACGTACTCCGCAGGTCGGGTTTTACGAACCGAATCACGCGGATCGTGGGTGAAATCTGTTCCTGGATTAGGAGGGCTTCAGCGGTCTGCAACATGGTCTGACCCCATGGGGAAAACTTCTCAAAGTAGGTCGTCGAGAGATCTCGAAAATTGGGACAGATGCTCTCGGGGATGATATCAGTGTCGGTCGGGCGATACTGAGCAAAATTCGGACGCGGTCCACGCGTAAACAGCGGCGACCCGGGTCAAATCATCAATGCTGACCCACTCATGAACCGTGTGTTGGCCCCCCGCTCTGGGACCATGGGTGATCGCCGGCACTCGTACCAGGTGGTAAAAACTGTTCCCATCATCGACAAATGGCTTCGGACCGACCGAGATCGAGCGTCGGCAGACCGCCTGGTAGCCATCGCGAAACGCTCGCACGATCGGATGGCTTTCATCGAGCCAGAACGCATCGCGAATGACTTGAAACCGCAAATCGACATCCAAGCCATGCTCGGCGGCGAATCGCTCGACTCGGGAACGGAACTCGGCCTCAACGTCTGCCCTGTTGGACTCAGGCAGCCATCGTCGGGTTCCCTCCATCCAGCAAATTTGCGGGAACTGATTGAAGATCTCGCCGGCGTGGAACTGGCCGACAAAGACGCTGGCCCGGCCCGCCTCGGGATGAATCGATTCGGCCAACCGTTGATCCCATTCGTGCAGTCGTTGGATCCATTGTGCTCCTGCCAGGATGACGTCCGGTTCCTCGGGCCGCATCACTTCGTGGACAGGCGGCCCGTGTCGCCGAAATTCGAGTCGCCAGGTGGCGGAACCTCGGCCAATTCGTGGGAGATGGTCGCAAAGAGGCTCGGGGATCAACACCCCATCACCGCAGATGCCGTCGCGGATCATTTGATCGAGTTGTTGTCCGAATCCCCAGGGTGCCTCGTGCAGATCGTGGGCGGTGACTAAGACCGCCCCACCCTCCAACAAGTCGGCATCGCGGATCACCCTGAGGGCCTCGATCATGGCCGAGATGCCTCCCTTCATGTCGGACGCCCCGCTGCCGGTAAGCTTGTCGCCCATCACTTGCGGCGGAACGAAGGGGAGATGAACGGTGTCCAAATGTCCGTCGAATTGCAGGGTACGGCCGGGTCGGCCGGTATCCCAGCGAGCGACGACGGCCGGGGCATCTGGATGGCCCGCAGTGGGCCGCTCGACGGAAAATCCCTCGGACCGCAGCATTTCCGCTAACACATCAGACACCTCTCCGGCGTGCCCCGTCGGGCTGGGCACGGCAATGAGCCGTTGCGCCGTTTCCACGAGTCGTGTGCGGTTGACAGTTCGGAGGATTCGAGAGATACGATCGGATGGCGGGCCCATGGCATGAATCTCTACTCGGATGGTCACGCCGCCGACGAACCGAGGCGGCTTCGCGTCGAGGATTCTGACATTCACGATATGCCGATGAGTGAGTTGTGCCAGGATGACAGGACGCGAGGGTGGATCGGATGCAGAGAGAAAAAAACGCGCGGCCAGTTCGTCACAGGCCGCGCGTTCGTTCAAGTGCACCGGGGAGGGAGGGTCTTCAACGACTGACGACCAGCACGTTGCGATCCTTGCTGGCCTGCACGTCGATTCGGCTGTGGAAATGCAGCGAGCCATCCCGACTGCTCAAATAGATTCGCCAAGCCCCCGGGGGCAGATCGACGGCGAAACGACCAGAGGCATCGGCCGCCGCGTCCACTTTTGTCGCTTCCTGGTTCTCAGGGACGAACAGGACCCTGGCATGACGGACCGGGCTGACGTAGTTGTTCGCGACGACCTGTCCTCGAACTCGGGCCGACGGCTCTCGGCTGACCACCTTGTCCAAACGGATGGCCGCGGGACGCTGATACGATTCGGGTTGAGCCGGTGTTTCTGTGACGCGACCTGGCTCTGCCGGCGGCACAGGCGTGCTCGGCAGATAATTGCCATTCGGCGGCGGGGTCTCCGTCACATTGCCTCCCGGTGCTGCCATGCCGGGGGGACAAACGGTCACCGGTTCCAACCGATACGCCACTCGGTAGGTCGTGACCGGCACGCAGCGCTGCACATAGTTGGTAACGGTGCTGCATTGTGACCGGAGCCGATAAGTTGTCACCGGCTGCGTGACCTGGATGGTCGAGCCTGTGCACGGATCGACATAACAACTGGTCCGCTGGCTGCACACTGGCTCCCAATAATAAGTGGTCCGTTGCGTCTGCACCGGCTCCAAGACAGTCTTGTACGTCACAACGGGTTGATAGTAGCTCCGCTGCACGTAACTGGTCTGGCAGCAACCGCACGAGTCGGCGGCTGGCGCGGAGTACGCAATGACGGGCGGGGCAGAGAAGGCCACCACGGGCGGCGAGTGCGCCACCACTGGCGGAGTGTAATAGCGGCTGGCACGGTTGCGGGAGCCGAAGCAGGTAACCTGGAACGCATTATTCCACGCGGCTTCGACCGACCCCGTTGCCGTTAGCAGCACGACCGCCGCCCCGCAAAAGAGTCCTCGGTAAGTCATACTTTCTTCTCCATTCGCGAAGTCGGGTCCCAGGCGTCTCGCCGTCCCGCCACTTGAGTCTTTTTCGGAACGGCCTCGACCAATTCGCCATGCCACTGCACGGCAATCGTTGCGAACCGAGACTTTCTCTTTTCCAGCGTAATTCTACCTGGGATCAATACAAGAAAGCATAGCTCGAAAACGGCGGGAAATCCGCGTCGGGGTCGGTAAAAGCGGAAAATTCGCTACAGTCCGACTCGGATTGTCGTTTCTTCGCCGTCAACGAATTCGCTTTGCCTTGTGCCGTCAAGACGAGACGACCTACTCTCGCAGACCGACCCGGACAGCGACGGAGCAACATCCGCCGACGCTCGCTCGACGCATCATCAACGGGCCCGATCCCGTTGTGCTCCGACGCATCCCCCGAAGGCGCGACGGCCCGTGTCAGCCGACGATCGACTTCAGCGCGGTCAAAGCAGCTTCGTAGTTCGGATGCTCCGTCACTTCCTTCACAACCTCGGCATAGGCGACCTTTCCCGAGGGATCGACGACGAAGACGGAACGGGCCAGCAGAGGCAGGGGCAGACCCTCGATCAAAACTCCCCAATTCGTACCGAACGAGTGATCGTGGACATCCGAAAGAGTGTGCATGTTTTTGACGTTCTCCGTGCTGCAAAATCGTTTTTGCGCAAACGGCAGATCGAGGCTCACGGTGTAAGCGGCGACTTTGTCCCCCAGCGCCGCTAAGCTCTCGTCGAATTTTTTGGTCTGCGCACTGCACACGCCCGTGTCCAAGGAGGGCACCACGCTGAACAGCCTCGCTTTGGACGGCGTTGCGGCCAAATTGACGACCTCCAAGGTTTGCGACACACAACGAAAATCGGGAGCGGCATCGCCGACGTTGACCTTCTTTCCGCGCAAATCCACCGCCTTGCCTTTGAACGTGACCGTTCCGACCTGCTTGTCCATCGCTGCGCTCCCCTTGGGCTGTTAGAAATCGAATGAGTCGATGTTATCCTTATGGAATCGCATCGGCTTGCCCAAGAGCACCTCTCCTTCGCGCACCTCGATCTCGCCCAGGCGACCAACCGAAATTCGTCCGTGACGGGGCATCTGACCCGAGAGTTGTCGGTGGGCGACATGCACCGTCAGGTAACCCAGGTCGATCGGGTTCCACAGCACGAATTCTGAGACCGTACCGTCTTTGACGTAATCGCGCATGTCTTTGGGGGTCGAGACGCCGCCCACGCGGATCTGCCCCTTCTTGCCAAATTGTCGGACGGCCTCGGCAGCGGCCGGAACGGAAACCGAGGTCAAGCCGATGATCCCTTTCAGGTCGGGGTGGGCTCCGATCATTGCCTTGGCGACGGTAATGCCCCGGTCGCGGTCTTCGCCATGCTCCGCCTCCTCCAGCAGCCGCATCTGCGGGTATTTTTCGGTGACGTACTCGCGGATTCGTCGGGCCCACTGAGCTTGATTGGGCGCTTGTCGGCTACTGGTCAGAATTCCGACCAGTCCTTCACCCCTCGGCGTGAGCTGGTCCGCCAAGGAATCCACCATCTCCCGAGCGACATCATCGTAGGTGCCTTGGTTCACGAAGAACGAACGAGCATCGGCTTGAGTGTCGGCATCGTAGGTGATCACGGGGATACCTCGGCGCTGGGCCTCGCGGAGCGCCGGGGCGATTTGATCCGGTTCGTTACAGGCGATGCAGATGACCTGGAATTCTCCCGAAGCGGTCCATTGCCGGACCAGGTCGATCTGCTTGTTGACGTCGGTCTCGGTGGGGCCGTTGTAGACCAACTCCAAACCCAACAGCGCGGCGGCTTCTTCGGCCCCTCGCTTGCAGGCGTTGAAATAGGGGATGCCGACCAGTTTCGGAATAAACCCGATTTTGGGCCGGCCTGTTGGATTCGACGTCGAGCCGCATCCCACAAGCGAGCCGCTCAGGGCCAAAATTCCGATCCATGTTCGCATGAAAAGATTTCCGCCAAAACGCATCTTCATTCTCCGAGTTCGATCGCGACAGCCGGGCGTTGTGCAGGAAGAGTTTGACGAGCGGCTTGTCGCAGGGTGGTCTCGTTGACAATCGCCACGAGAATCAACAGGCCACCAGTGATGGTATCGCGCCACTCGGCGGCGACACGGTTCAAGCCGGAGAGCAAAGCGGCCAACGTGATGACTCCGAGGAGAACGCCCGCAACGTGGCCGTGCCCGCCCGTCACTTTGACGCCGCCCAGAACGACGGCCGCGATGACTGTCAGCTCCAAAGTGTTGAAGACGTCGGACTTGGCGGAGCCATACTCGCACACCACTGAAGCCCCACA
>CAKZUU010000092.1 GCA_937922175.1 uncultured Gemmataceae bacterium | reverse complement strand
AAGGCAAAAAAGACGGCAAAAAGATGCTCCCGCCCGAATCGCTTCTGGCAAAACTCCTCAAGGGAAACGAAAAACTGGCCGACAGCGGCTCCATCCTCGTGGGGGAAAGAGGGATTTTGTTCTCCCCGAACGATTATGGGGCGGCCTACCGACTCGTCGGCGACGGACTGGAAGGAGCCGCTCAGAAAGTCCCCGAGTCGCTGCCACGAAATGGCCGCGGAGATCCTGGCATGAAGGAAGAGTGGGTCCGCGCGATTCGCGAGAACAAACCCGAAATCGCTCTGTCGAATTTCGATTACGCAGGAATGCTCACCGAAGCGGTGCTGCTGGGTAACGTCGCCATTCGCGTTGGCAAATTGATCGAATTCGACGCGGAGAAATGCGTTTGCACAAATGTCCCCGAGGCGAACGCCTATATCAAGAAGAGCTATCGCCCGGGGTTTGAAATCTGAACGGGGTTTCCGCATCGATGAGCGAGGGCGGCCGTCGGCCCGTGGCACGATGGCTGCCCTTCTCGTTTTCGCCTCCATGCCGGCGGATTCGATTCGGAGCCCCGTGCGAAAATTCCCCATTTTCGCATTCACCCGTCGGATTCACTCGACGGTGAATTCCCCCGGAACCCTTCAAGTCTCCTTGGTTCCCCCGCCGATGCTGGGGACGAAGGGAGACTCCATGAACCAGACACGGGCGCTGCTCGAACGGATTCGCGATTTGCGCGAACGGCTGGATCAGGTCCGGGGCATCGTGAGCGAGGCGCATCGGACCGCGACATCGTTGTTGGAACCCGAGCCGGACGGATCGTTGGACGAACGCCTGGCCGAGGGTGATCGACGACAGGCTTTGCTCGATGCCTCGATCCGTCAACTGACGCAAACAGCCACCGACGAGGAAATTCGCCCGACCCGACTCATCAACAAGGTGCGTCGGCAAGTGGAGCGAGGTCGCGAACTGGTGGCGCAATTGAAGGCATTGGCGGACGAGCCGTTGGTGTCCCAAGCGGATCCGGACGGACTCGAAGGCGACAACCCGCTGTGGCGGGCACATCGCGAAGTGACGGCCATGACCGAGTCGGCGTTGCGACTCGTGCAAGCATTCCCCGATTCCCCCAGCGCTCAGATTCGACTCGGCGAAGGGCTGGAGAGTCTGATTCACACCGTGGCCGATCGTCTCGCGACCCTGACGGCGGCCGTCGAAGCCAAAAAGGCGGAGTTGGGACGACGTGCTGTTCTGGCCCGAATCTTGACGGCACTGCATGTTGGCGATCCGTTCGACGGTTCGGAACTGACCATCCTTGCCGATTACCTGCTCAGCGAGGTGAAGCAGGGACAACCATTACGATTCAGCACGGCTTCAGCGCAGGAACCCGCGATGTTCGTGGCGGCTCACAGTCTGACGTGTGCCCGGGTTTTGGCACGCATGGTCCGGCATGACGCCGACCTTTGGCACGTGGCGAGGGACGTCGTGGCGGCTACCTTGCTCAAGGACGTGGGCATGCTGAGTGTCCCGTCGGAAATCTTGCGTCATGCCGGCCCCTTGAGCGACGATCAGAAGCGCCTGGTCGAGTCCCACCCTCGTGTCGGAGCGGAAATGATCAGCGAACGGCTGCCAGCCGCCGCACCTCTGTGCGAGGCGATTCGTTCGCATCACGAACGACTCGATGGCACCGGTTATCCGGCAGGGTTGCGGGGAGGTCAGATCAGCCCGTTGGGTCGGCTCTTGGCCGTCGCCGATGTCTACGCAGCGATGTGCTGCCCGCGAGCACACCGGGCGGCACTGGATCCCCGCACGGCGATGACCGAGACTCTGCTGATGGCGGATCGCGGACAACTTGATCGCGGAGCAGCCGAGCGCCTGCTGACACTCGCCTTCTACCCCGTCGGCACCGTCGTGGAGATGGCCGATGGAGCGATCGGCGTCGTGGTCGCGAATCATTTGGCTCCGTCGGAACGACGTTCCCCAGCTCGTCCGGTCGTCGCTCTCCTGGCCGACGCTGAGGGTCAGTTCCTTCCAACGCCGCGGCACATCGACTTGGCAGAGTGCGACGCGCGCTCGGTCACCCGCAGCCTGCCCTTGGCTCAACGTCGGCGACTATTGGGCTGCCGTTATCCTCATCTTGTCTAAGGCAAAGGCGCCCTCATCGATCCCCTTGCCGATCGGTCATCCGACAGGGGCGGGCTGGTGGACTGCGTGCCCGCACCACCCCTCTTCGTTCGCTCCGTAGCGAAAATAACAGCTTCACGAAGTGAAGGATGATGGGGAGGGAATATTTCGCGTTCGGTCCGCTGGACGTGGTGGCAGCGACTGGCCAGACTTGGCGCGATGGGATACCTGCATGCGACGAGGCATCCGTGGCCCACATTGGTCCTGTTGATGCCGTTGTTACTCGCCTATGAACTCGGCGTATTGTGGTACGGCGGGCCGAACCCCGACTTGATCCGCAATGGTGCCGATGCCTGGTTGCGGATGGCCCTGCAAGAGTATGGTTTGGGGCAGATGATCGTCGCTCCCGCCTTGATCGCCTTGATTTTCGCGGTGGCGAGCTGGTGGCGAAGGAAGGACCGCCCGGACGGCGTTCTCGGCATCTGCTGTGGCATGGGGTTGGAATGCTTCGCATTCGCCCTCTTACTTTGGGGGTTGTCGCACGGCATCGCTCCGTTGTTGCACCGCTTGGGCATCGTTCTGAACCAGTCATTGCCTCGCGATCCGGTCATGGCACGGGTGGTGACGTTCATCGGCGCGGGGATTTACGAAGAGATTTTGTTTCGCTTCCTTCTCTTTTCCGGGCTGACATTGTTGTTACGACTGGCGCTGACTCCGAGAATGCAAGCGTTGCTGATCGCGGGGGTGGTATCTGCCTTTCTCTTTGCGATCGCGCACCACGTGGGGCCTTATGGTGAGCCGTTGAACAGTTACGTCTTCGTGTTCCGTTTCTTGGCTGGGTTGTATTTCGCCGCGGTGTATCAACTGCGGGGGTTCGCGGTCGCCGCTGGAGCTCACGCCTGTTACGACGTTCTTGTGGGGTCGGCCCCCTAATGCGGACGTTTCTTCTGAAATCTCATACATTTGCAATCACGTATCGTCTCTGATTGCCCATGGGGCACTTCGACCCGAACGCAAGAAGGGGATCCGGGATGGCCGTTGTTCATCACGAATCGACCGAGACTTCGACTGGTTTTCGTCCCTACGTGCCCCACACGGAGAGCCCGCGCGAGTTGACGCTGCCGGCCGTCGTGACGGGGACCGTGCTGGGTCTGATCTTTTCTGCGTCGTCCTTGTACTTGGTGCTGAAAGTAGGGATGACGGTGTCGGCCTCGATCCCGGTTGCGGTCCTCGCCATTTCTCTGTTCCGCATCGTGCGAAAGTCAACGATTTTGGAGAACAACATCGTGCAAACAGCCGGCTCGGCCGGCGAGTCGATCGCCTTTGGCGTCGGCGTGACGATGCCTGCCCTTTTGATGCTCGGCTTCGACATGAGCCTGCCTCGTGTCATGGCCGTCTCGGTGTTGGGCGGGATTCTCGGCATTTTGGCGATGATCCCCCTGCGTCGAGCTTTCATCGTCAAGATGCACGGCCGACCAGGCGAGCCGGGCACCTTGCTCTACCCCGAGGGCGTCGCGGCCGCCCAAGTACTCATCTCCGGCGACAAAGGAGGCACCACGGGCAAGACCGTGTTTATCGGATTCGGTATCGCTTTCTTGCATAAATTTCTCACTCTCGCTTTCGGATTGATGAAGGAGACGGTCGCTGTGCCCGTCGCCGCGATCAATCGGGCAGCTGTCTTCTCCGCCGACATGGCGTCTGAGTTGCTTGGGGTCGGCTACATCATCGGTGCTCGGACGGCGGGGATCATGATGGCCGGCGCGGTGCTCGGTTACCTGGTCATCATCCCGATCATCTTCTTCGTGGGCCAACACACTCCGACCGCCATCCCGCCGGCCTCGCAGTCGATCAGGTCTTGGGTCGACGACCCGAGTTTGATCGCGTTGTTACGAAACAATTATTTGCTCTACATCGGTGCCGGTTGTGTCGCCACCGCCGGCATCATGAGTATGTTGCGCACCCTTCCTCTCGTCCTGCGAACGATCCAAGCGGGCTTCTCCGCCGTCGGCGACGTCAGCGGGTCGGATACGGTCAAACGTACCGATCGCGACATGCCGATGTCCGTCGTACTTTTCGGCAGTCTCGGCTTGATTGTGCTGCTGGCGGTGTTTCTCGGCACCGAAGTCGCCTGGCTGAGTGCTATCGCCGGGGCCTTGTTGGTCGTTGTTTTCGGTTTTCTCTTCGTTACGGTATCGGCCCGGCTGACGGGGGAGATCGGCTCGTCGTCGAACCCCATCTCCGGCATGACCGTCGCCACGTTGATGGTCACATGCCTCATCTTCCTCGCCTTGGGTTGGCAAACTCCCGAAGATCGCCTGCTCGCCCTCTCGGTGGCCGCTGTCGTTTGCATCGCCTCGTCGAATGGGGGAACGACGGCCCAATCGTTGAAGACCGGGTTCCTGGTTGGGGGCACCCCCAAGGCCATGCAATACGCCATCTTGATCGGTGCTCTGGTCTCCGCACTGGTGATCGGCGGCACTCTCATCGCCTTCAACGCTGCCGGAACCGTTTACAGCAGCGATCCGCAGTATCTGCCGAAAGATTCGTCGAATCAGGTTGTCGTCCTCACCCCAGACGAGCGGACGCGACTCAACGAGAGAGAGACGTATCAGGGGAAAGAGTACCTGATCTGGGACACGCGACGCGATGCTCTGACACGGGACAATCCGCAGCTGCGGAAAGAACTCCTGAAAGTTCCCGATGGCACCGCTCCTGAGGGACGTTTCCTGGTGGATCCCGATTCGGGGCGCGTCGCGTTTCTGAAAGACCCGACCGTCGGCGGCGTTGTCAAGACTCACGATGGGCGCGAACTGACTCGCTTCCCTGCCCCCAAGACCAAAGTCATGCACATCATCATCGAGGGCGTTTTGACTCAGAAATTGAATTGGAGCCTGGTCCTGATTGGAGCCATGATCGCGTTCACCCTGGAGCTTTGCGGAGTCTCGGCGTTGGCGTTCGCCGTCGGAGTTTATGTCCCCATCCAATTCTCCGTACCCATTTTCCTGGGAGGCCTGGTCCGAGGTTACGTGGATCGACACCTGTTGCGGCAAGCTCAGAGCGAGGCGGGCGACGTGGCCAATGATCCGGAAGCTCGCGCTCGAGCCGAGATCGAAGCCATTCGCAAAAGCGAAACCAGTCCGGGGGTGTTGCTCGCTTCGGGATACATAGCGGGCGGATCACTGGCGGGAGTCGTCGTGGCGTTTCTCGAATTCTCCCAGGAACTGAAGAATTCGCTCCTGCGTGTCGGCGATGCCGTGACCCAGTGGGGCAAAGAAGCGATTTTTTCGACTCCCTTCGTCTTCGACCGAGCCGACGCCGTCGCCGTCGGCGTTTTCGCCCTGCTGATCGCGTTTCTCGTCGCGGTTGGCATGGGCAAGATCATCGCTCCGCCGGAAGAGCCGACCGCATGATGTTTTCGCCCGCTCGGCCGCAGCCTCCGCCTCGGCGCAACGCGGAGCTTTGGAGGGAACTTTCACCGAGCACCGTGAATGACACCGCCGATATAAAAAACCGACGCGCCGGCCGCCAGAATGGCCAACATGGTGCCCTCGGTCACGACTTGGGGGTAAAGGACATTTCCCGCGATCCCCGACGGCACGATACAAAGCCCCAGGATCTGAAGGAAACGGCCGATCTGATGACGCATGGTGCCAGTTTACCACCTTCCTGATTTTGAGAAGCAGCCATGGGGCATTTCTCAAATTTGAAGCACGCTCGTGCCGCTCTCCGCGAGGACGATGGCCGATTCCCCGCCGCGGACCGTCGGCATCAAAATTGCTTCACCTGTTGGAGCGACGCCCCTGGACAATATCTTTGGCGACGACTTCCTTGACAAGCGTGGGTGTCCATCTAGGAAAACATTTCACCGAGAGCTTGGATTTGGCTGAGGGCGAAATCCGCCTTCGTCGACGTGTCGCTGATGGGGGGAGAATGTGCCCGTGACGCGAGTCGGTCAATCACGAGTCACCGCCCTTTCGGGGGGATTCCTGTTGGTTCTCAGCCTCCAGGCGGTGTTCCTGGCAGGGTGTGATGAGGCGTACGATGCGGAGTTGCTCTACCCGATTCGGCGCGACTGGATCGTCAACGCCGAATCCTTGGAAGGCACTCCGGGGAGCATCAATCCGCCGGGCATCTTCCCGTTGCAGATTTTGGACGGGCGAAGAGAACTCCTTGGTATCAGC
>CAKZUU010000091.1 GCA_937922175.1 uncultured Gemmataceae bacterium | reverse complement strand
GAATTCATTCTCCCACGCAACTCGTTTTACGCGCGCAAATTCGTTGGGATTCCTTGGCGGTCGGCAGCGTTTCACGAGCTGCCCTTTACCACGAAAGAGGAACTGCTCGCCGATCAACGTGAGCGGCCGCCCTACGGCACCAATTTGACGTTCCCGTTGAATCAGTACGTGCGTCTGCACCAGACGTCGGGCACGACGACCGGCCAACCGCTGCGGTGGCTTGACACGGCCGAAAGCTGGGCCTGGATGCTACGTTGCTGGTCGCAATATTTCGCCTGGATGCGGTTGGAACCGAGTGACCGCTTGTTCTTCGCCTTCTCGTTTGGTCCCTTCCTTGGTTTTTGGACGGCCTTTGAGGCGGCGAAAGCGGGGGGTTGGTTCGTTTTGCCCGCAGGGGGAATGAGCAGTTCCGCGCGACTTCGTTTTCTGATGGATCATCAAGCCAGCGTTGTCTTCTGCACGCCGACGTATGCCCTGCATCTGGCCGAAGTCGCCCAGCGCGATGGACTGAATTTAGCCGAGTCTGCGGTGCGGTTGATCGTCGTCGCCGGTGAGCCGGGAGGCAGTATCCCTGAGGTGAGATCGCGAATTGAGCAGGCATGGCAGGCGCGAGTCATCGACCACAGCGGGATGACGGAGATTGGTCCGTGTGCGACCGAACCTTGGGATCGCCCCGGGGGGCTTCAACTTCTCCTAGACGAATTCATCGTTGAGGTGATCGAGCCGACCACGGGCCAACAGGTATCGAACGGATCGATCGGTGAGTTGGTACTGACCAATCTCGGTCGGCGAGGTAGTCCGTTGATTCGGTATCGAACCGGCGATCTGGTGCGTTCGGGGCCGAACGGCTGGCTGGCAGGGGGCATTGTCGGGCGGCACGACGATATGCTGCATTTGCGAGGGAACAATATCTACCCGAGTGCGATCGAGGCGATCATCCGCCGCCGCCCGGAAGTGGTTGAGTTCCGGCTGATTTTGGATTTGACAAAACCGCTGGCGGATTTGCGGGTGGAAATCGAATGCAGGCCAAACGTGGATTCGTCCATAGTAATAGACGATATCGGCAAGGCGTTGCGTGATGAATTGCTGTTCCGCGCCGATGTTGTTGCCGTCCCGCCCGGAACATTGCCTCGCTTTGAGATGAAGTCACGACGATTGGTGGTTCACAAAAAGTGACAGGGTAACGCCCGACACCCAAGCGTCGCGACGGAGGAAAGGCCCATGCGGTTTCGCTGGATTTTCGCTTGGTTGATCGCGGGGATGATCGGAACGTTTGTCTCGCCGCTTGCCGCCAGCGATTGGCTGCATTGGCGGGGCCCCTTCCAAAACGGCGTTTCGCTCGACACGGGCCTGCCGGACAAATTCTCCCTCGATCCGAAGAAGCCCGGCAGCAATTTGATTTGGGTGAAGCATGGTTACGGCTGTCGGTCGACCCCCATTGTCATGAACGGCCGACTGTATTTTCTCGGAAGCGTTGGCCGCGGATTGGAAGAGGGCGAGCGACTCGTCTGCATGGATGCCAACACCGGCGAGGTCATCTGGGAAGATTTCATGAATGTCTTCCACAGCGACATCGTGTCCAACCGCGTCGGCTGGACCAGTCCGGTGGGTGATTCGGAAACCGGTTATATCTACATTCACGGCACGCAAGGTTTCTTCCGCTGTTATGACAAAGACGGAAAGATCGTCTGGGAACACAATCTCTCGGAAGAATATGGTCGTGTCACCGGTTACGGCGGCCGTGTCGTCGGCCCGACGTTGGACGGCAATCTGGTCATCGTGGGGATGATTTCGAGCAGTTGGGGTGATTTCGCGCGAGGGGCCAATCGCTTCGTCGCTTTTGACAAGCGAACAGGAAACGTGGTGTGGTGGTCGGCGACCCCTGGGGCGTTGGGCGGTACCTATTACTCCAATCCGGTTGTCGCGACCATCAACGGCCAACGCCTGCTCATCACCGGCGGTTCCGACGGCGGCTTGCACGCCTTTCAGGTCAATACCGGCAAGTTGGTCTGGAGTTACCCGTTCGGCAAGAACATCATCAACAGTTCCCCCGCCGTGGCGGGCAATCTGGTCGTTTGCTCGCACGGTGAGGAAAATCTGGACACGACAGAGCAAGGGCGCATTATCTGCGTGGATGCCTCACAAATCGAGAACGGTCATCCGAAACTGGTCTGGGAGTTTGTCGGGCAAAAGTTTGGTTATGCTAGCCCGTTGATCCACGGCGGCGTGGTCTACGCGGCCACCGATAGCGCCCGGTTGTACAAATTCGATCTGCAAACCGGAAAGGTCCTCGGGAAGCCGCACGTTTTCGGCCGTCTGGGCCGCGGGTCGCCCGTCTGGGCAGACGGAAAAATTTATGTGTTCAACGTCAACGGGGAGTTGAGCATTTTGAAGCCGACGGAGAAAGGCTTCGATGAATTGCACGTCCAGAAATTCCGCCTTCGTCAGGGAACAGGTTTCGTCGAGACCAATGGCACAGCGGCGGTGGCCAATGGGCGGGTTTACTTCGGAACACTGGAGTCGATGTATTGCATCGGCACCGAGAATGGTCGGTCAGGGCCACCGATCTTGGCGGAACCGCTCGTGCACAGCGACAAGCCTCCAGCGCAAGTCGCACTTTATCCGGCCGACGTGGTGCTGAAACCTGGCGAAAGCGTCACCCTCGAGTTGCGAGCATTCGATGAGAATGGCTGGCCCGTGGAGAACCTGCCGCCAGGAAAGTTCCAGATCACGCTGCCACCCGTGCAACCCGGAGGGCGTCAGCCGCCCGCCCTGGCGGGGACGCTCGAACCAGGGCAAGGTCGTGTCAAACTCACGGTATCGCCTACGGTATCAGCGCAGCAGGGGTATGTCGATTTCGTCGCCAGCGATCGAATGGTCGCTCGCTGCCGCGTCCGCGTTGCTCCGCAATTACCCTATGAGCAGAACTTCGACAAAGTGCCGATCGGCGGGACACCCGGAGGGTGGATCAACACCATGGGCAAATTCGACGTCGTGAAAAAAGGCGACGAGATCGTGCTGCGGAAGCTCGCCGTCAATCCGATTCCCCCGGTGGCGCGAGCCAATGCCTTTATCGGCACGCCCGATTGGAGCGACTACACCATTCAAGTCGACCTTTGTGCCCAAGAAGTTCGTGGTGGTGTGCCTGACGCTTTTGGTGTCCTGAATTGCCGCTATCATCTGCTGCTCGACGGCAAACGCGATCCGGATCTCAATAACCAACGACGGTTGCGCCTGACCTCTTGGGAGGCGTTGCCCCGAATCGAGAAAGCAGTGGCGTTCGACTGGAAGCCCGAGACCTGGTACACCATGAAGCTACGCGTCGAAATCGAAGGCCAAGTGGCGGTCATTCGCGGCAAGGTGTGGGAACGAGGGAAACCAGAACCTGCGGCCTGGAATATCGAATTTCGTGATCCCAGCCCGAATCGAGAGGGCGCACCGGCGTTGTACGCGTTCGCCGCCAATATCCTCAACGACAGTCCGGGATCCGAAGTTTATTTCGACAACCTGGTGATTCGTCCGAACCGAACGACAACTCGTTGACAATTGACAAGACAGGATGGTTTTCAACCGAGTACTGCTAGAGAAGGGAGAGATTCGACATGACACCGCCGATGCGACTTCGCAACCTGCCGATTCAAGCCGTCACCGTTCTCGCCTCGGCGGCTTCCCTGCTTTGCTGCTTGGCCCTTCCCGAAAGGCTTCCCGCCGAGGGGCCCGCAGGTGCGAATGGTCCCAATGTGGCCAGTGGACCGCGGCAATGGCCCATGTTCGGCGGAAGCCCGGCGCGAAACATGGTGAACTTGATCGATCAAGGAATTCCCCACGAATGGGAGAATCGGGGAGAGGAGAAAAAGAACGTCAAGTGGGTCGCCAAACTCGGCTCGCGAGCTTACGGAGGACCAACCGTCGCCGGCGGACGAATCTACGTCGGTACCAATAACGAAGCCCCCCGGAACGAACGTGACACGGATAAGACCCGATTGAATCCCGCGACCAAAAAACCCACGCCGATCGATAAGGGCGTCTTGATGTGCTTCGACGAATCGACCGGCAATTTCCTGTGGCAGCACGTCAATGACAAGCTGCCCAGTGGCATGGTCAACGATTGGCCTCGCGAGGGTGTTTGCTCGACACCGATTGTTGAAGGGAATCGACTATGGTACGTCAACAATCGCTGCACCGTCGTTTGTTTAGACACGGACGGATTCGCCAATGGCAACCAAGGTTTCCAAGGCGAGAAATACAAAGACCCCACGGATGCCGACGTCATCTGGGAATTCGACATGATGCGGGAACTGAGCGTCTATCCGCACAACATGGCCGCCTGTTCCCCGCTGGTGGTGGGTGATCTCGTTTTTGTGGTCACCGCCAACGGGGTCGATGAAGGTCACATCAACATCCCCTATCCGCAAGCGCCCAGCTTTATCGCCCTCGACAAACACACGGGCAAACTCGTTTGGAAGGACAACTCGCCGGGGAAAGACATCATGCACGGCCAGTGGTCCAACCCAACCTATGCCGAGATCGGCGGCGTTCCGCAGGTGATTTTTCCCGGGGGAGATGGCTGGCTGCGAGCCTTTGAACCCAAAACGGGCAAACTCATCTGGAAATTTGATGCCAACCCGAAGAAAGCTGGCCGTTATCAGCTCGGGGGCAAAGGTGAGCGAAACGATTTCATCGCGACTCCCGTGGTCTACGATGAGAAAGTCTACATCGGCGTCGGCCAAGACCCGGAGCATTACGAGGGCGTCGGCCACCTCTGGTGCATCGACCCGCGAGGCAAAACCGGCGACATCTCCCCGGAGATCGTCACGAAAGACAATGAAGACTTTACAAAGCGCGAAACGGCACCGAACCCGAATTCTGGTCTGGTTTGGCATTACGGCGGCCCGACCTCCGAGCCCGAAGCCGCCCGGGAGTATCATTTTGGCCGGACCATGAGCACCTGCGCCATCCACGACGGTTTGGTGTACGTGGGCGAGCTAGCTGGTTACCTGCATTGCCTCGATGCCAAGACCGGTCGAGTCTACTGGGAACATGATCTGAAATCAGCCATTTGGGGATCGCCCTATTGGGTGGACGGCAAAGTCTACATTGGCACCGAAGACGGTGATGTCTTCGTGTTTAAGCATGGGAGAGAGAAAGAACTCATCAACAAAATCGAAATGGAGGAGCCGATCCGCAGTACGCCCGTCGCTGTGAACGGCGTGCTCTTCATCATGACGGAAATTCACTTGTACGCCATCCACGGAAAGAAGGAGTAGCGCGAACCGCGGCGAGGTGCCACTTGATTCGACGGGGATGCAAACGATGCACCCCGGAGAAATGCCGAGCGTGGGTTTTCGGAGACTGTGTTTTGACATTGTCATGTGGTGGTGCCCCACGTTGTTAGCGTCGATTCGACGCGGGCGCTACAATAACATCGCTTCGCCTGTTGGCTTCGTAATGATGACGCGAGGGAACCCGTGAGTCTGGAACAGCGAGTCCGCCAAGCGAGAGAGAGGCTCGATGCCCACGTCCGCGAGATCGTCCACTGGCATTTTTCGCCAGAAACCGGAACACCGTTCTGGCTCGAAAAAGCCAAAGAGCTCCCTTTCGATCCGCTGAAGGACATCAACAGCTTCGACGATCTGCGGAAATTCCCCTTTTTTGAAGACGAGTGGTTGCGAGGGGGGCCGGTCCGCCGGTGGGTGCCGAAAGCATACGCTCAACGGCCGATCTACGTCTTCGAGACGGGGGGCACGACTGGCATTCCGAAAAGCCGAATCGTCGTCGATGATTTTCGCATCGACTACGAGCAATTCAGCGACACACTACCAGAAAAGTATTTTCCCAAAGGGAGCAACTGGTTGATGCTTGGTCCGTCGGGGCCTCGGCGGTTGCGACTCGCCGTCGAACATTTGTGCCAATACCGAGGCGGCATCTGCTTCTGCATCGACTTGGATCCGCGTTGGGTCGTCAAACTGATTAAGAAGGGGTGGATGGAACATCTCCGGGCCTACCAGGACCATTGCATTGACCAGGCCATGACGATTCTCTCGGCAGGCCACGAGATCCGCTGCATGTTCACGACGCCCAAATTGCTCGATGCATTGTGCAAACGGCTCGAATCCGAGAACTCGAGCATCGAGAAAGCCGGTATCACGGGGATCTTCTGCGGGGGGACAGAGATGACCTCGCAATGGATCCGATTCATGATCGAGGAGTATTTAGGCCCGAACGTGTATATCGCGCCGACGTATGGCAACACATTGATGGGGCTGGCGGCCGCGGAAATGCCGACCGCCGAGCAAAATTACAAAATCACGTACTACGCTCCCGAGCCGAGAGCCGTCGTGCAGGTTGTCGATTTTGATGACTATGACAAGGTCGTCCCATATGGACAAACCGGACGGGTCTTGTTGACGACGTTGACGAGGGAGTTTTTCGTCCCGCGCTTTGCGGAGCGCGATGAAGGAGAACGTGAGCTCCCCAGCGAGAAGTATCCTTGGGATGGCGTGAGCGGCGTTCGGCCATGGCGGGGAATCGCGGCTCAAACGACGGTCGGAGTTTATTGAGAGCGGCACGAGTCGGAGATTCGGCTGGCATCGTGACAAGTCAGATAAGGAGCAAGCGCATGTTACACATTCCGATCTCCCGCTGGGGCGAGCCGTACAAGAGCATGGAGGCGGATCCGGTGGTGCACTTTGCCACGGGTGAAACGCTGGCCGAGGTTAGTCGCGCCAACGCTGCCCTGGTCGAGCGGGACATGAGACATGCGTGGCGTGCTCGTGCGGTCTTGCGAGAAATACCGATCCGCGAATTGTTGCAGATGGTGAAAAAAGCCGGGCAACTTTACACCGAAGCGGAGTTGCCCTTGGGGGACGGGTCCCAAACCCCTGAACAGTTCGTACGCATGCAATCGGCCACGACGGGGCTTCCTGAACATATGTGCCGATTCAACATGACGAAAAACAAATTCGTTTTGGAGAACATGGACAAGATTCTCGACTCACTAACGCGGGGGCTGGACCTGGATTTCCTCACTCGCGGTTATGGAGTCGAATCACGCGGAGTGCCCGTGAGCTACCAGGCCCAATCGCCGGTGTTGGGTCTGGTGCTGCCGAGTAATTCACCAGGAGTGCACACGCTGTGGCTGCCGATCATTCCGATGCAAATCGGTCTCGTCCTGAAGCCGGGTCCGCAGGAACCCTGGACGCCGTATCGCATGGCCAATGCGTTCATCCAAGCAGGGGTACCTCGTCAAGCGATCGCGATCTATCCCGGTCAAGGTGACATTGGAGCCGCAGTGTTGAATTCCTGTCCGAAAAGTTTGATTTTCGGTGGGCAGGCCACGGTCGAGCAGTACAAGGGCAACCCCCGGGTCCAGGCGCACGGCCCAGGGTTCAGCAAGATCATCCTGGGAGATGACGAAGTCGACAACTGGGAAGCCTACTTGGACATGATGGTGGACAGCATCTTCGTGAACAGCGGTCGTGGATGCATCAACTGCTCCGGCATCTGGGTCTCGCGACACGGACGGAAGATCGCGGAAGCCATTGCCGAGAGGATCGGACCGGTGGAGCCGCTCCCTCCAGACGACCCGAAATCCGCGTTGGCAGCATTCACAGTCGCTGGCCAGGCCGAGGGGGTTTGGGCCGCCATCGAGACGGACCTCAAGGAACCGGGAGTGCACCATTGCACGGAACGATTCGGTCCGAGGTTGGTGAAGCGGGAGCGGTGCGCCTACCTACGCCCGGTCATCGTGTACTGTGAAGGTCCCGATAAGGCCATCGCCAAGAAAGAATACATGTTTCCCTTCGCGACGGTCGTCGAATGTCCGCAGGAGCAGATGCTTGCGAAGATCGGACCGACGCTGGTTTGCTCTGCTGTCACGCGCCATCCGAAGTTTCAGCGAGAACTCGCCGATGCGACTCACATTGATCGCTTGAACATCGGTCCGATTCCAACGATTCAATTGAATTGGCTTCAGCCGCACGAAGGAAACATCGTCGATTTCCTATTTCGCGCCCGGGCCTTCCAATTCGACCCCAAGATGGTTGCTATATGAGTTTCGCTGAAGTGGTCGAAGGGAGCCTGTTGGAAACTCTTTCGGCCTTCGAGTACGTACCGCTGGGACGACTCGTGTTCGGGCCGGGGAGCCTGTCACGTCTGGGCGAGTTGGTCCGCGAACTGGGTGGAGATCGCGTGTTGCTGGTCACCGATCCGGGTCTGGAGGCGGTCGGCCACCCGCAACGGGCGATTCATTTCCTCACCGAGGCGGGTCTCGCCGTGGCGGTTTTCGATGGCGTCGAAGAGAACCCGGAGACGCGGCACGTTCAAAAAGGTGTCGAGGCGGCCCGTGCCCACGCTGCCGATTTCCTGGTGGCGATGGGTGGCGGAAGCGCCATGGACTGCGCCAAAGGCATCAATTTCCTGTACACCAATGGCGGTTCGATGGTGCAGTACCGCGGATTCGGGAAAGCCAGCCAGCCGATGTTGCCTTCGATCGGCATTCCCACAACCGCGGGCACGGGTAGCGAAGCTCAATCGTACGCCCTCATCGCCGACGACTCGACCCATCTAAAGATGGCCTGCGGTGATCGGAAAGCAGCTTTCCGAGTGTCGCTCCTTGATCCAGAACTCACAACGACTCAGCCGGCTTCGGTCACTGCGGTCACCGGACTCGACGCGATCGTTCACGCCGTCGAGTCCTACGTCAGCACCCGACGAAATCCGATTTCGCAAGCTTTCGCTCTCGCCGCCTGGCGGTTGCTGGAACCGAACTTCAGTCGCGTTCTCGACGATCCGCATGACCTCGCCGCCCGTGGTGCCATGCTTTTGGGAGCGCACCTTTCGGGCATGGCGATTGAGGCGTCGATGCTCGGTGCGGCCCATTCCTGCGCGAATCCGCTGACGGCTCATTATGGTCTGACCCACGGCCTGGCCGTGGGCATCTTGCTGCCGCACGTCGTTCGCTTCAACGCCCCGGTGGTGGGCGCTCTTTATGCGGATCTCGTCCGACCGAGCATGACAAACAACGGGGAGTTGCCGGCCGACACTCTCGCCCGGCGCGTCGAATCCCTCCTTCAGGAAGCCGAATTGCCCACCCGGTTGTCTGACTGCGGCGTCACTCGAGAGATCCTGCCCATTTTGGCCGAGGAAGCTCGACAGCAATGGACGGCAAGATTTAATCCGCGGCCTGTCTCGGAAGCTGACTTGTTACGAATTTATGAGTCAGCCTGGTGAGACCGCGTGTGTCGATCGATCCAATTTTTGGTGTGGCGGAGAAGTCTTATGATGACCCGATGGTTGGCCTGGATCACGTTCGTGAGTGCGAGCCCCCTTCTCCTGGCGCAAACGCCCGGATCCCAAACGCAGGGAGACTGGCCACAATGGCGTGGTCCGAATCGCGATCATCTGAGTCGGGAAACGGGGCTGCTGAAGACCTGGCCCCGTAGCGGGCCGCCCGTCGCGTATATCGCACGGGGTCTGGGGGGCGGCTATTCCACGCCATCCATCGCGAACGGTCGGGTCTACGGCATGGGCTTCCGCGGGGATGACGAGATCGTTTGGGCGTTGAATGAGACCAACGGCGAGATGATTTGGAGTCAGCGGATCGCGGCGAAGAACACCGGCTACGGCTACAGCGAGGGGTCACGCTCCACGCCAACTGTCGTCGGGGACCGCTTGTATACTCTCGGGATCGACGGTGATCTGGTTTGTCTTAAGACCGACGACGGATCGCTGATCTGGCACGTCAACTTGAAGCGGGATTTCGAAGGAGTCGTCGGCGCCTGGGGGTACTCCGAATCGCCCCTGGTCGATGGTGATCGAGTCATCGTCGCCGCGGGTGGACCGCAAGCAACCATCGTTGCACTGCGAGCGACGGACGGTGAAGTGATCTGGAAGTCCACCACCAACGAAAAGGACCATGCCCACTATGCATCGGCCATCGTCGCGGAAATCGGCGGCGTCAAGCAGTATGTTCATTTCCTGAGTGGGGGAGTCGTCGGCGTCGCGGCCGATGATGGACGATTCCTCTGGCGATACGATCGACCGGCCAACGGCACGGCGAATTGCTCGACAGCCCTGTTTCAAGACGGTTACGTCTTTGCCGCTTCCGCCTATGGAACAGGCGGTGGGTTGGCACAAATCACGCGTTCGGGCCGCGGTTTCACTGCGAGGCAGGTTTACGACACGAAAAACATGAAAAACCACCACGGCGGGATGGTCCTGGTCAATGGACACATTTACGGTTCCAATGAAGGCCTATTGACCTGCCTCGACTTCAAGACCGGAAAAGTCAAATGGGAGGAACGCGAGCCGGGTAAAGGAGCCATCGCGTATGCCGATGGCCGTCTTTATTACCGAAACGAAGGCAGTGGCGACGTGTTCCTG
>CAKZUU010000090.1 GCA_937922175.1 uncultured Gemmataceae bacterium | reverse complement strand
CGCAACGCTCGTGCAACGACCTTGATGCCGCGGTCGTGTCCATCCAGACCGACTTTCGCCAAGACGACGCGGATGGGTTCGTGACTCATGCCCTCAGCATAACAAATCAGGACCGCCGTGGGCCATCCCCAACGGTGACCTCTGGGCGAAATCCCAAACGCCGGTCCCGAAGAGCCATTATGGCAGGCGCACCCGATCGACAACATCGAAGTTATCGCCGTGGGCCGCCCCACCCAGCACGATCACTTGGTCACCCGCAATCACCATCCGACCTGCTATCCTTGGCTGCTTCAGCCGGCCGATCTCCTCCCACCCCTGACCCATATCGCTTAAGCGAATGATGCGACCATCGGCCAGAGCGGCATGCGGCCGATCCCTCCCCGTGTACGCCGACGGCGCAAACCCATTCCGATCGAATCCGGGGAGCGACGGCCCCTCCGACCAACGGCCCGTGTTTGTGTCCAACACATGGACCGTCTTGTGGATCTCGTTGTCCTCGCTCAGACCACCCAGAACATACACCTGGGTCCCGAACCGAGCGACAGCCAGAGCGCGGCGGCGAAACGGCTGAGCGATGCTCTCCCACTTCAGATCGTGTCGACTCAGGTCCAGCACCAACGCCGTCTCGTGCCACTGCGACTCCTGGCCGCATCCTTTCATCCACCAGCCGCCGATCACGTAAATCCGATCGCCAACAACGACTGCATCATGCGATGATCGAGGCTGAGGCAAATCCGGCAGCGCTTCCCATCGTCCCGTCTGCGGATCAAAACGGGCACACTGCGCCACCGAATGATTGTCCGCCTTCTCACGCGGTGGATTGCGCGGCTCCATCCCACCGATGCGATACAGCTTTCCTCCATGCGCGACCAACGCTAACCCCTGCAAGCCTGGGCCGCCCGGCAAAGTCTCCCATTCCCTCGGCTCGGTCAGATTCAATCGGTGCAAGCTGCCGACCACCGCTTCCGTCGAGTAGCTGTGCGTGCGGGCACAATGTCCGCCGTACACGTACAGCCATTCGCCCGACACATCCGCCCCAAAACTCGCGACGGCCCGAGGCAACGGAGGTAGAGCCGCCGGCTCGATCATCGCCTCTCCACGAAAGACCAACGTCGCATAGTGCCGCACTTCGTCGTACTTCTTTTCACCGAACTCTCCCGACACCTGTTCGATATAACGCGCCCGCAGACCGTACAATTCCGATCGGTTCACCTCCAATTCAAACTCGCCTTTTTCACCAGTCACTATCGGCCCTTGAGTCAGCGGGGCCACGACATGGACTTCCGCTTTGGAGACCGGCTTGCCCTGGAAGAGAACAACAAATCGTCTCTTCGACGTCGCCACGATCTCCAGCGGCAGGTCGGCCCGCGGAGCATCCAGCCGAGACCCCAAAATCAGTTTGGGGTAGTACATCAATAGGAACGGCTTGCTCTGACCCCGCTGCAACACTCCATAACGACATTCGCCCCCGACGACCCGCGCTCCCTTTGGCAACTCGAGCCGATAGGCCTGTTCGCCCTCGGTCATCGACACGCCCTTTCCGTCCACGCGGAGTCGTGTCTTACCGATCAATTTGACATCGACCGCCTCGTCAGGCTCCAATCCCTCGCTGAACACGACCTTCGCTTTCCCGTCGCCCTGGCCTTCGGGCACGATGAAAATGAAGTGCCCAAGAACAGGGCCTGTCCCCCACAACATTAGCAAGCCACTGAGGACCATCGTTCTCACAAGTGTTCTCCTCTCCAATAAAACTCATCGTGCGAAAACCACAGGAAGAACTTCCCAACTCACCGTTTCGTTTTCGGCAAGGCGGAAGCCGGATCGCCGATCACTTCAGGGGGCAATTTGCCCTCGAAGGCAGATGTCGAAGCTGGCGGCTTGGAGGAAGGTTGGCACCCAAGAAGCGCCATCACCACCGCCAACACCAACCCCAACGCCAACCCCCTCCACCCGTCGCCCAACGCCCTCTTTGGCCGTTCAAAAGTCACCGGAGATCACCTCCCAGCCCCGCCGCGTGCCCAAGGCTTGATACGTCGTCAACGGGATCGTCTCCGCGATAAACCGCGCGGAACCGTCGCCGAACAGGAAGTTGCACCCGCCGACATGATCACTGCGGAAGGCCGCCAAGCGATCTAAGAGAGACGCGCTCGAAGGATCGATCGAATTCATCATGACTTTGGTGCTGCCGATGCTATAGCTCGTGTAGCCCCAAGCCCAACTGGTGTTCCCCCCTCGGGGCTGTCCCGCGAAAGGCCCCGAGCGGAAAAAGTAATCGTTCAACTGGTAGCCCATCTCACCAACGAGAAAGGTATGAGACGTGCCATCGACGATGTCTTCCATGCGGGTCGGTTTGGAGACCGGAGTCGGATCACTCGTGGCATTCAATCGAACGATGGCGCCATTGTCCGGCGGGGGCATCCAAGGATCGTTGCTCCCAACGCAGACGGCGTAACTGGCGTAATGCGTCGAGTAGGCCGCCTCGGGACCCGGGGGTAACTGCATCTGCGGGCAAATGTAAATGCTGATCGGCAACTTCGTGAGCGAGTCGTTGGGGGGAACCGTGGGGGGCACGCTCGTGTCATAACGCGATCGGATATTCTCCTGCTCGATGAATGGCAGGATCTGCGTGAAGGCACTGTTGAACACCGGACTGTTCGCCGTCGGGAATTGCCGATAGGTGTCGTGATAGTTGTGCATGGCCAACCCGATCTGTTTCAGGTTGTTCAAGCACTTCAGCCGAGCGGCGGCGGATCGTACCTTTTGCACCGCCGGGAGCAGTAGCCCGATGAGGACCGCGATGATCGCGATGACCACGAGCAATTCGATCAGAGTAAAAGCGGTGGAACGAAAGATCTGTCGGACGCGCACGGAACACACTCCTCTCCAGAGAGACTGGGGAAAGAACGTGAGGCGCGTTGCAAACGGACGAGGGCAGACACCCTCTGCGGAAGCGGAGCAACCTCAAATCAACTCACTTGACCCGCTGGCGAGCCGCAAGGAGCGAAGTTCGCCTCGACACCCGGCCCTGTTCGCGAACAGTCGGCGGCGAATCAGCAACGACTCTGGCCGCAGGTCATTGTTGAGATTAAGTCTCAACAAAAAAGAGTTTTAAAGACTTATAAAAAATCGGCAAGGGGCGCGCGACCATTATTTTTCACCTCTGTGAAGTCATCTGCATTCATTTGCAGAGGCAATCAATTCCGTAAATCTTTTGATAATCAAACGATGTGTTTCAATCTGATGGAGACTCGCCGCGCTCTCGCGAATCGACGGGAAGTTGGCACTCGCTTAGAGCTATTTTTTATTTGACATTGAATCTCAATATCATTAAGATGAGAGCAAAGCTTTTGGAGCTACGGCGATGCCGCAGAAGGACGAATCTGAAAAAGAACCTGAACCGTTGCCGGAGCAAGCTGCGATCCCTTCTCGACGCGTCGTGCCGTCGGAAGAACTTTTCCACGGCGAGCGAGAAGTTTGGATCCAGCACGATGGGACCCATTATCGGTTACGAATCACTCGCCGAAATAAACTGATCCTGCAAAAATGAGTGCCATCGGCCAGCCAGAAGATCTTCAATCGACGACGCTCGACAGCCACACCTTTGGGGGCGGAGCGAGCGCACCATGCGGCACGAGGTTCGTCTGCCATTGTTTCCGCATGACCGAGGCGAAATTAGTCGAGACGATTGTTTCGCAACGGGTCCGTAGTCTGGAGCAGCTGCGACGTTGCAGCGAAGCGGGGGATGGCTGTACGGCATGTCATTCACGCTTACGGGAGATCGTTGAGCGTTACGCCTTCCCGGGTTCCTCGTCGGCCTTGCCCATATTTTCGGCCAGGTAATTTGCCAACCCCACGGTCGCGATGAGGTGCAGCTGCGTCTCGAGCCAGTCGATGTGCTCTTCGGATTCGGCGAGAATCGGTTCAAGCAATTCTCGTGTGCCGTTGTCGCCGAGGGAGCGGCATAGCTCGATCGCTTCGTTGTAGTGTTTGGCCCCGGACATTTCGAGTTTCAGATCATTTTCGAGCTGTTCGGGCACGGTCGTGCCGACGCGGATGACGTCGTAACGAGCGATTTCGGGTGTCCCCTCCAAGAACAGAATGCGGTCGATGATTTTCTCGGCGTGTTTCATCTCGCCGATCGACTCGTCGTAATGTTTTTTTCCCAGACGGAGATAGCCCCAATTGAGGCACATCTTAGCTTGGCAGAAATACTGGTTGATCGCTGTCAACTCGATGGTCAAAGCGCGATTCAAGGCGTCGATGACTTGGGGGTGGCCTTTCATGGGGCGTCCTTCATGCTAGAGTTTCCCAGTTTCAGTCGTAGTCAAACGGGGCGACGAAGCCCAGGGACGGCGGAGCCGTCGGCGGACAGAAACCGTCGCGGTTCAGGTCTCGCCCGGGTGGATCAACGGGTTGTATACCTACAGTTATGGCGTTGACTCTGGAGCAGTACGCGACCTACCTGGACACGCGAGGTCTTCCTTGGCCGGCCCCGCCGACGGTCGAGCCGGCGCATGCCAAACCGCATCTAAAGCGGCTGCCGGGGGTCAAGGTCGTCTTGTGGAACGTGTATGGCACGTTACTGGCCATTCCGTTCGGCGAATTGCTCTTCGAGCATCCGACGCAACTTGTCATGGACGTTGCCCTGGACAAGACGATCGAGGAGTTCAAAATGTGGGGTTCCATGAGTCGAAAGCCTGGGGCCCCGGCGGAGTACATGCGGCATATTTACTCGCAGGAGTTGCTGAAACATCGGGCGGTCGGCAGTGGCGGCGAACGATACCCCGAAGTTCATGCGGAGCGTATCTGGGAGGCGATCATTAAAAAGCTGTTCCAGAAAGACTACCAGTTCGACGCGGGTTTCTACGGTTCGATCAACGAGTATAG
>CAKZUU010000089.1 GCA_937922175.1 uncultured Gemmataceae bacterium | reverse complement strand
GGTGGCAGCCAAACCGAGTTCATTGACGATGGTGTCATGGCCACCCATGCCCAAGACCTGGATCGACTGCACGTTGCTTTTGGCAAAGGTGCGACGAGTGATCGTCGTGCCTTGTTCGAGAATGGCCACCAGATTGTTCGCGTTCGAGGAATCTTGAACGATGAAGATTCGATTATTTCCAGCATCGCCTTCGAGGCGCAACACTCCGTTGGTCAAAGTGATACCGGCGGCCGGAACCGCACGAGATTCAAGGTGGGTGAGGGCGGGTTTGAAGGGTTGCCCAAGCATACCGACTCCTTTCGCGCAGGCCGTGCCGTGGGGGCGTGCGTCTCGAACTCCCTGACTGAAATCGATCCACGACGCGATCCCTCGGGGCGTGTGGTCGGTTGTGCAGCATCCCGCTTGCGGGACAGGCCACACCATTCTGAGGGAGCACGACGCGGTTTAGCCCATCGGTTGACGCAGGTCAAGCGGAAAACGACCCGCCGCTCGCAACTTTCCGGTCTCCCGACCGTCCGATCTGCGAATGTCCGTGACGTTCCACCGTCGGCGTGCACGGCAGATCGAGGCGGCGATGGTGCCGGAATGCGAGCAGCGACGCCTACTCCTCGCTTGTAGAATCGTCATCTCGGAGAGGCAGCTTGACGGTAAAGGTGGATCCCTTACCTAATACACTCTCGACTCGGATGCGTCCTCGGTGCTGTTCGATAATTTGTCGGCAGACGCTCAGACCCAACCCCGTTCCACCGTGACCGTGTTCGTCCGGTTCTTTGGTGGTATAGAATGGCTCGAAAATCAAACGCAGTTGTTCCGGCGCGATCCCCACGCCCGTATCGGCGATGCGAACTTCCGCAAATCTGCTGCGATGATTCGATCGGACCTCGATCTTCAGCCGACCGCCTTGCGGCATCGCTTGCCGGGCATTGATCACCAAGTTCAACAGGATCTGCTCGATTTGACCGGGTATCACCTTCACCACCGGGCGATCGTAGTATTTCGTCTCGACTTGGACGCGATGTTTGCTGAGATCTTTCTCCGTCAACAGGAGCACTTCGTCGACCAGCCGCACCAGATCGGTCGGCGTTCGCTGGGTTGAATGATTCCGGGCGAATCCCAACATGCTGTTGACGATGGTCGCGGCTCGCTGTCCCCCCTTGAGGATCTTTTCAAAGGCTTGGGTCCGAGCCGCCGGATCGTTCTCCGCTCGCAACCCGAGTCGAGCATAGTTGATAATTGTCGTGAGGATATTGTTGAACTCATGGGCGACGCTCGATGCCAGGGCACCCACGCTACTCAACCGCTGCGCCTGCAGTAATTGCTGGCGAAGCTGGTCGGCCTCGCTCGTGGGCACTAGCAACTCGCCTTGAATCATGAAGCGCCTCCTGCGGCCGCACCAGGCGATTCGCTTTCGCGGCCCGACGGCTATTCGAGGGGGTTGTAATGACCGTCCGGATGATGTATCGGCACGCCTTCGTGGAACACTTCATCGGAACTCTTTACTCCGCTAATGGTTACGGACAACAACTGCACACTCTGGGAGTTTTGACCCCACCGGCGCGCCCTGCAAAATCTGGGCAAGCACCCGATCATTCGACCGACGTGCAGACTTCATTCACTTCGTTGGGCCGCGTCCCCTGACGTCTCCAACTCCTGGATCACGTCCGGAACCCGATTTAGGACTTCGGCGTGCCACCTCGCTCCCTCGTGGACCAGCTCGGTGACCGCCAAGTTGCGAATCGGGCCGAATTCCCGCCATCGCTCGATGGACCAATTCGGAAGAAGAGAAAGTAGAAGAACCTTGCAGACCATCCCATGAGCGACGACGATGAGCCGTCGGTTCGCATGCTCCGACGCGACCCGATGCCACAAGGGGAGCAGCCGGTTTCGCATGTCGTCGAGTGACTCGGCTCCTGGGGTCGCAAAATGCGTTTCTCCCAAGGTCCAGCGAGCGATCGTTTCGGTCCAGAGGGGATGTTCCGGGGTGTGGCGTTGGCCTTGCAAGATCCCGACGCGTCTCTCGTGCAATGATGGCTCGATCTGCAAGGGCAAACAGCCAGCCGCAGCGGCAATGGGCAAGGCCGTGGCGATGGCCCGGCGCATCGCCGAAGAAATGACCCGTTCAGGCTGGAACGAGGCCAAGTACGGAGCGATTGCCTGGGCTAGCCGTTCGCCTCGTGGACTCAGGCCGATATCCGACTCCGCACCATGAAAGACCGATGGGTCAGCCGTCTCTGCATGTCGCAACAACCAGATGCGCGTCGGCATGGAAACCTATCTTCTCGCGGGATCTGAGCAAAAATTCGAGTCATCGCGCAGTGTCGAGATCAAACCGGGGGTCATCAGGCAACGAGACTCCGGTGTTCCTGGTTGTTGGATTAGTTCCCCGGAGGTGGCTCGGGACTCGGACCGGCTGGCGTGGGCGCGGTGGCAGCGGATTCGGCGGTCGGCGGGGATGTTGGATCGTGCGATGCCGGAGGCGACTCCGCGGTGGCCGGCGGAGTCGGCGGGGGAGATGGAGGCGTTTCAGGGGCTGATTCCTGGGAGTTTTCCGCCGACGCCTTCTCCTTGGCTTTGAAGAATGCGGCCAGCTCGCCGAAGCTGAAAAGCGGTGCTTTGCCCGACATCGCGTCCTTGGTGAGCTTCGGCAACGGCTTGGGTCGAGGCGTCGCTCGTCGAGGCGGCAGTGGCGCGGGGCGCGAGGGGGGAGGAGACTCCCCGGTCGGGGGAGCGGCCGGCGCTTCCGCGTCGGTTTTCGTCGTCGATGTTGCCGCGGGAGGTGGTGGTGTAGGGTGTCGTTCGTGCCGAGGCTGCGGCCCTCGTCCTCGGGGGGGCCGACCGCGTCCGGGCGTAAAACTTCCACGATGGGGGCCTTCGCCGGGCGATGCCGACGGAGCATCCGACCTTGGTGCGCCCGAAGGCCTTTGTCGCGGCGGTCCATGTCGTCGGGGCTCGCGGGGCGGGCGGGCCTCAGCCGCGCCTTCGCCTTGCGGTCCGCGTCGTTCGGTCGGTCGACGCTCCGTCCCTGGAGGAATCATCGTCAATGAGACGCGTTTGTGTTCCAGGTCCACGCTGCGAACCCAGACCGTCACGACATCGTTGACGGATACCACCTCGTAAGGATTCTTGATGAAACGGTTGGCCATTTGGCTGATGTGAACCAACCCGCTGTCCTTCAACCCAATGTCCACGAACACACCGAAATCGACGACATTCAGCACTGTTCCCCGCAACTCCATCCCCGGTTGTAGGTCTTCCAATCGAAGCACGTTCTTGCGGAAGACAGGGGGCGGCAACTCGTCGCGCGGGTCGCGGGAGGGTTTTGATAAAGCTTCAAAGATGTCTTTGACCGTCGGAATTCCCGCCTTGAACTTCTCCGCGTAGACTTCCGGATGCACTTTCTTTAGTTTCTCCCGCAACTCGTTGAGTTTCTCCGGATCACGCAGATCAGCCGGCGCCATGCCAATGTCGTCAAGAATCTCCCGCGCAATCGGGTAGCTCTCGGGGTGGATCCAGGTTTCGTCGAGCGGTTCCTCTCCTCCGGGAATCTTTAAGAAGCCCGCCGCTTGAGTGAATCGGGCCGAACCCACATTGGGCACTTGTTGAAGTTGCTCGCGCGTGCGGAAAGGTCCGTGCTGTTTCCGATACTCCACAACTTCCCGTGCGACCAAAGCATTGAACCCGGCCACGTAACGCAACAACGCCACACTCGCCGTGTTCAAATCGACGCCGACATGATTGACGCACGATTCGATGACGGCATCCAACGTTTCGCGTAAATGCTTCGGCTTCATATCGTGTTGATACAAACCGACGCCGACATGAGCCGGGTCGATCTTCACCAATTCAGCCAAGGGATCTTGCAGGCGCCGGCCGATCGAAATGGTGCCACGCACCATCGCGTCCAAGTCAGGAAATTCTTCTCGGGCAATCTCGCTGGCGGAGTAATCACTGGCACCGGCTTCATTCACGATGCAGTAGGCCAATTCCGACGATGCCGGCGGCAACGAGCTAAAGTCGATCTTGGGCAATTCCGGCAAGGGGCGAGGCTCCCGCTTCGGCGCCGACTCCGACGTTGCCGACATGCTCGGTTGAACCGCCGTCGAAGGTGGCGCTTCATCCGTGGCGGCGGCGACCACCTGTCTTGGCAAGTTCGTCGTTTCTGTCGAGAATGTCGCCTCGACTTTAGTAGCCGCAACCTGGAGCTTCTGCTCGGGTGCCGAGTTTTGTTCTGGAGTAGGGCTTGGTTCTGGAGCCGGGAAACGAACCGAATCGGGAGCCTGTTCCGTAACCGGGGCCAGGGCTCCAGCTGCATCCTGCTCTGGCGAAACGGTCTGTTCGGGGAAATGTCTCGGTTCTGATGCCGAACTCTCGTCAGGCGCTGGAACCACCGGCGGCGGTGGCGAGGTGACCTCGGTGGGGAGAGTAACCGTTTCGGTCGAGGGCGTCGACTCCACTTCGCTTGCAGTGGGCGACGGAGACTGGGGCGGCACCGTGCTTTGCTCGAGCGAAGTTCCGTGCTCTGACGAAACGCTTTGCTCTATCGACGTGATTTG
>CAKZUU010000088.1 GCA_937922175.1 uncultured Gemmataceae bacterium | reverse complement strand
CGAGTTGATCGTGGCGATGGGGGCGTCGCTCCAAGCCGCTCTCATTGCTGGTATCGACGTTGGCGCGGTTCTGGTCGATGTGACGCCGCACTCATTGGGGATTCGCTGCATCGACTTCACAGAAGCGGAGATCGAGGCGCCCAACGGCCGATTCGATTATCGTTTCGCTCCGATCATTCACCGCAACACCCCGCTCCCGGCTCGTCGCAGCGAGCTATTCGAGACCGTCGTCGATCGTCAGCCCCTGGTGCAGATCGATGTGTACCAAGGAGAGTCGGCCGACGTCCGCTTCAATCATCGTGTCGGTACGTTCGTGGTCGAAGGATTGTCAGCGGTGCCGGCAGGCAATCAAGTCCTCGTGCAGATGGAGCTGGATTTGAACGGCATCTTGCGGGTCTCGGCGCGGGAGAAGGCGACTGGCTTGCAGAAGCAGATCACGATTCAAAATGCGTTGAACCGTCAGCCCGAGTCACTTCGGGCATCGGCTCAGCGCGTGGATCGTCTCTTCCTTCCGCCGCCGCTGGTCGACGAACGAGCGAGCGGCTCGGGGGCTGCTTTCAGGGTAGACAATCCTCAGGAGGACAACGGGCCGATGCTGGTCCCCGCCCCTCGTGAAGGACAGCGGGAGACGGTGCAGGCCAAGGCTCTTCTGGAAAAAGCGGAGCGGTTGCGACTCGACGCGGCCGCCGACGACCGGGATGATTTGGATCGTCTCATGGCCGAGGTACGAACAGCGTTGCTGGAGAGGCGTTGGAACGATCTGACCCGCGCCTGTGACGAATTGTCCGATCTTCTATTTTACCTGGATGATGCCTGATGGACGGACGCTCCGATTTGCGGGGCGTCGAACGCGGAAGGGGCCCGGATGCGATCGTTGATCTGCCCGGTCTGTCGTGCCACGAACAAGGATGCCGTGATCTGCCGACGATGTCGTGCCGATTTGTCGCTGTTGCACGAGTTAGATGATTATCGCATCGCGTTGGTGGAGCGAGCGCGAGGGGCCGTGGCGGTGGGCGACGTGGAAGGGGCGAAAGACTGGCTGGCCGAAGCGGAGCGAATTCGTCCGGGGTCCGACACGGAACGTGTCGCCGCACTGGTCGCTTTGTTGGAGCGTGATTTTGCAGGGGCGTGGCATCATTACCGGTTGGCGTTCTCCCCGAGGGAACCATGAGCGAAACAAGCCCATTCCCACCGGAGACGGTCCTGATCGTGGACGATGAAGAGTCCGTGCGCCGAACTTTCCGAGAGTGGCTGGTGTCGGCGGGCTGGGACATCGACCTGTGCGTTGCTGGCGACGCCGAGACCGCGTTGCGCCTGGCCGGTCAACGGACCATCGACTTGGCGATTTTGGATTGGAATCTGGGATCAGGTTCCGACGGCTTGCAGTTATTGGAAGACCTGGCCCTGTTCCACCCGGACATCACGGCCATCTTGGTGACGGGGTTTGCGCACCGGGCGACGCCGTTGGATGCCCTGCGCATGGGAGTGCGCGATTATCTCGATAAGAATCAGGACCTCAACCGCGAGACATTTCTCCGCGCGGTTCGCAAGCAGTTGGACCGGATTCGGCCGGCTCGTCGCGCGCGGGCCATTACCCATAGCTTGCGAGAGTTTCGCGAGACGGTGGAAAAAATCCTTCCCTTGGTGCAGGCCACCGCGGCCTTGAACGATCCGGTGCCGCTGCCCCGGGCGCTGTCCTGTTTGTTCGGTTTCACGATTCGGGCGACGCAAGCCGAGGACGGGGTGATCATCGTGCGGCATCCCGAGGCAGGGGATAACTACCGAGCCTATCAAGCCGACGGCGAAATCGTCACGGCGGAATTGGTGCCGTTTCAGGAGTCGCTTGCGGCTGCGGCTCTGAGCTTGATGGAGCCGTTGGTCATTCAGCCGCCAGAAAACCCGCAGGGGTATCGCCTGCAACCGTTCGAGCGGGGCCGGCGAGAAATCCTCGTCACGCCCGTCCATCTGGCTCCCGGAGGCTATCTGGTGCTCGAGTTGTTCGATCGTCGTGATGGCTCCTTCAACCCGGACGATCGGCAGTTGGCGCGAATGGCAGTCGAATTGGCGGGAGAGTTTGTCCGCCACACCTGGTCCATCCGGGAGCCATCACGAATGTTGTTCGATGCGGTTGAGGCGGCGCTGCGCACGACCCAAGCCTTGTCCGAGAGTGGGACTGTCGGCGAGTCGCGCCCGGAGAAACCGCCGCCGCCGGAGGTGCTTGATCGATTGCGCGAGGGATTGCGCCTATCACCCGAGGCGCTGGTCGATGCCGACGCGGTGCTCGAACTCGCCGAAGCGATTCGCTCCTTGGCCGTCAGGCATGGTCCTGCGGTGGTGAGGCATTGCACCCAGATGATCCAATCGATCGGACGCCTCGTTGACTCGGTGGTCAACTTTCCCTGAAACGACCAGATTCTCCATATCCCGCTCTGCTGGCCATGCCCGAGACTCCCTCGATTTTCGATCAACTCTTGGCGTGGTTGACACCCCAACGCCTCTTGAACGACCCGCGGGCCACGGGGGAGGGAATCCGGGT
>CAKZUU010000087.1 GCA_937922175.1 uncultured Gemmataceae bacterium | reverse complement strand
CACGTCCGTGTTGCATTTGGCTTCGTGCAGTGGCGCAATCGCCGGCTCGTTCAGTTGCACATAGAGATGTCCGTAGGAACCGTGAATGTCCCAATGTTCCAATTGAGATGTGGCAGGCAAGACGATGTCGGCGTAATCGGCTGTGTCGGTTTGAAAAAGATCATGAACGACGGTGAACAGATCATCGCGTTGCAAACCGGCCAGAACACGGGACTGATCCGGGCAGACAGCGGCGGGATTCGCATTGTAGACATACAAGGCCCGAACAGGAGGTCCCGGCAGCTTGCCCTCGAGTGCTTCCGCCAATTGCACCATATTGATCGTTCGAGTGCCACGAGGGATCAAGTCTGGACGTTGCAGAGCGTGATGATTGAATGGGTACTCTTTGCTGGTACTCAGGAAGGCCCCGCCGCCCGGATAACGCCATTGTCCGGTGACGGCTGGGATGCAGGTGAGGGTACGGACTGCCATTCCCCCGCCGTAATGGCGCTGCATGCCGTAGTTCAAACGGATGACGGACGGACCGCCTCGCTCGACCATCGACAAGGCCAGCCCACGGGCCAACGCGACGATTCGCTCGACGGCAAGGCCCGTGATCCCAGCGACTTTGTCGAGAGGATACTCAGTCAACACTCGTTGCCGCAGGGCGTCGGCCCCCAGGCAGAATCGCTGCAAGTAATCGCGATCCTCCCAACCTTCCCGAAAAATGACGTGGAGGACGCCCAAGGCCAGAGCGGCATCCGTCCCGGGTCGAATCGGCAGCCAATCGTCAGATCGGGATGCGGTGGGCGTTCGATAAGGGTCGATGGTCACGAGACGTGCGCCAGCTTTGCGGGCCTGATGCATCAGGGCCCAGAGATGGCTGTTCGTGACACTGGTATTCGACCCCCAGTTCACAATGTATCGTGCCTGGGGGATCGACTCAGGATCGATGACCGCTCGAGTGCCGAGAGTCATGTCGCAGCCCGCTGCTCCCGCTGTGGCACAGATCGTCCGATCCAACAGGGAAGCCCCGAGGCGGTGGAAGAAGCGACGATCCAGACTTTCGCCTTGCAATTTGCCCAAGGTCCCACCGTAGCTGTAGGGGAGGATCGCCTGCGGTCCGTCCGGGGAATGAATGATCTCGCGGAAGCGTTCGGCGATGAGGTGAACCGCCTCGTTCCAGGAAATGCGTTCAAACTGGCCTCGGCCTTTCGGTCCGACGCGGCGCATCGGCCACTTCAATCGGTCGGGGTGGTAGGTCCGATCGAGATAGCGAGCGACTTTTTGGCAGAGGAACCCGCGGGTGAAGGGGTGTTGGCGATCGCCGTGGAGATGGACGGCCACACCGTCGCGGACCTGGACAACCATCCCGCACGTATCCGGGCAATCGTGAGGGCAGACAGCACGGACGGTTCGGGCCGGCAAAGCAATCATGAATCATCCCTGGAGAGGATTGGTGGTGCTCTGTCATTTTCTGGAAACGAAGCGGAGATTTCTACCGGACATCGTCAGGATGTGAACTATACTGGCAATGGGCAGATGACGGTGAGCGCCCATTGAACCGACAAGCCCAGGTAGACACGGCACCTTGCCGTAAGGCGGTTGAATGCCCAGTCCCACGACCATTGCTGAACTCGCCGACTTGATCCGGAAAAGCGGGGTCGTCGAGGACTCGCGATTAAACGAGTATCTGCGGCAGATCCAGTCAGTCCAACCGACACCGACCGATCCACGGAAATGTGCGGCCCAGATGATCCGCGACGGTTTGCTGACCCAATTTCAAGCAGAAAATCTGCTGGCCGGGCGTTGGAAGCGATTTTTTATCGGTAAATACAAGGTCCTGGAGAGGCTGGGGCACGGCGGCATGGCGCAAGTGTTTTTGTGCGAGCACAAAATCATGAAGCGCCGAGTTGCCGTCAAAGTACTGCCCACTGCTCGTGCGGAGGAAGCCTCTTCACTGGAGCGATTCCACCGCGAGGCCCGCGTCGTGGCGGCCCTTGATCACGTCAACATCGTTCGGGCTTTTGACGTGGATCAGGATGACCAACTCCACTTCATCGTGATGGAATACGTTGATGGTGTGAATCTGCAAGACCTCGTGAAAAGAATCGGCCCTTTGCCGCCTCTTCGTGCCTGCCATTACATTCGTCAGGCAGCTTTGGGACTCCAGCACGCCTTTGACGCGGCCGGCGTTTTGCATCGCGACATCAAGCCAAGCAATCTGCTGGTCGATCGACAAGGAGTGGTGAAAATCCTGGACATGGGCCTGGCCCGATTCTTCCACGATCACGAAGACTTGCTGACCAAGCAATACGATGAGACGGTTCTGGGAACCGCCGACTATCTTGCCCCGGAGCAGGCTGTCGACAGCCACTCTGTTGACATCCGAGCCGATATTTACAGCCTGGGCGGGACGTTCTACTTTCTGTTGACCGGCCAACCGCCCTTTCCTCAAGGAACGGTTGCGCAGAAGTTGATTTGGCATCAGACGCGCGAACCGAAGTCGATTAACGCGTATCGCAACGATGTGGCACCTGAAATCGTCGCCATCGTCGAGCGAATGATGGCGAAATCATTGGATGCCCGATTCCGTTGGCCCCGAGAAGTGGCAGAAGCCTTGGAGCCTTTCACCGCCACACCGATTCCCCCGCCGGCCGAGCAGGAGATTCCCCGCCTTTGCCCGGCTGCCCAAGGGGTGCCGTTGGCGACCAGCAACAGCGGGCGAGGATCGCTCCCATCCGTCGTGATTCCGCCACGGCCGCCCGCCCCGACTGTTCCGCCCGTCGCTGCGGGGGGGATGCCGGGAAGCAGTCCAGTTGCGAAGCCCGTGGTCCAGCCAGCGAAAGTCGATTTCTCGTTCGGAGGGGGCATAAAACCACCTCCCCCTCCACCGACGCAATCCTTGCGAAATCCATCGGCAGACACCGCCCCAGTTCCCACGTTGCGCCAGCATGTTCTCCCCGCTGGAGATCCTCTCACCGAGCGACCGTCTGCCACTCATCTGCGGGCCAACGACGATACCGTGCCCACGCCACACCCCAAAGGTCGGCGGTCTTGGTTCGGTCTCGCTGTCCTCTTCACTCTGATGGCGACGCTCTCGATCGTCATTGCGGCGGCCGGCGCTTATTGGCTGGCGACCCCTTGACGTCTTCGCCTTGATCTCGCAGCTTCCGTTTATTCCGGAGCATGACCCACGACCACCAGACTGAACCCCAAGTGCGTGGCGGTCCCCTTCGCATCCACCGGAAGTCTGACATTCAAGGCAATGATCTTCCCAGGTTTGCTGACCAGCTTCGGAGCATCTTCCGGTTGATCGTTGGGAAACAGAAGCATGACGGCCGGGTGTGTGCCGCCTGAAGCGTGAGCACTCTGCTCATGCAACTCTTTCACGGGCATCCGACCTGGCTTTTCATCGCGCGCCGCCGGCACGAGAAGGCAGAAATCATTCGTCGGTGCCGTTCCTTGATGGTCGCCGTCCATTGGCTGTATGGCAAGCCGCAAGGTGTAGACCCCAGCCGCGATTTGCTGGTCACGAAAATCGCCCCAAGTCTTTGCTAACTGCACAGCCCCGACCAGAGTCGTCGGAGCGATCTCCCGATAGGTCAGGCCATTTTTCACTTGCTCAGATTCGGCTTCACTGGGAAGCACTTTCCGAAACCAAAACGTCGCCCAAACCTGGCCCTGAGCATCAGCGATCTGGATCGCTTGGTCGGAAAGCTCCGCCGCGATGGACTCTTTCAGGTCGTTTGGAAGAGCGACTTTGCCCACTCTGACCGTGTGACCGAACTCATCCGACCCGGCGACCGAGTTCAGCATCAGGACGAGGGCGGAACATACAAACCATAGAATCTTCATGATGTGAGATCCGATCGGCATGCGGTCGAAAAACACCCCGTCGCCCCCCGCCGCGGTGGAATCCGGAGGTACGAACGGACAGTGGCTAAGAAGGATTGAGATCAACGGGCGTGGAATTTGCCCACGTAGGCCCCGCGGCGAATTGTATCTCGCCAGGTTTCGTTGAATGCCGTTCCCGTGAAGGAGTGTTCGACGGTCATGGCGGGTCGAGCCTCGACATTGTTGGCCAAGGGAGGGTAAAAGGCCGATTCATTGCCGCAGACCTTGTCGTAGTGGGCGTCAAGACATTTCGTTTCGATGCGAGCGTCGCCTGCTTTCATCCGGAAGCAAGCGTTCCCGGTGCATTCACAAGCCTGCAATTCGACCTTGGCCGACTTCACGTCGATGATGTGATCGAGCAAACCACCTGTCTGCGTCTTGGCGAACTCGATGAGGGCCTGGCGCTGTTGGGCATCGGCTCGGGCATCGACGATCAGAACCGCTTTGCTAGGCAGGGTCTGTTTCAGCCCCAACGTCTCCTGGGTGGCCACCACAGCCACGACCCCCAAACCATCCAGCCGCACGTTCCCGAATTGTCCCGAATCCACCTTCCAGGCCAGCACCGCATGCTTGCCACCCAAGGCGGTGTCGGCGTTGGCAAAACAAGGTCCGGTGTAAATGTCGCAGGTTCGCGCTTCGACATAGGTTCCCCGAATTTCAGCACGTGCACCTACAACGACCGACAGAAAAATGGCGCAAACACACATGTTCTTCACGGCACCAACCTCCGGGGGAGACTCGCCAACAGGAAGGATCCTCCCTGTATTGTTTGGGGCTTTCAAGATCACGTCAAGAGAATATCGAGGGACGAGCCAAACTCTGCCCAGCGGATTTATCGGGAATCCGCGACGGTCTCGAGCTGCTCGGACTTCGGACGTGCATACGGCTCCCAGCGCAGACCCAACGCGATGTTCCGTTCACGTTTCGCGACAATCGCCCAGGGTGTGTCAGGATGTTCGCGGATGATGCTGTCGTAGATCTTCCGCACTTCTTTTCGCCGTTCTTTCATGGCGTTGTCATTCGTGGAGAGCGTCTCCTGCGACGCCAGACGCCAGCCGACATGGCCTTTTTGCGGATCAAGGGCCGGTAAACGATCTCGCCGAACGATACCAAAAGCGTTTGTGTATTCGTTCACATACACATGTCGCGCCTTGACCTGAGCGCGGACGTAATCGAAGGTCAACTGCCAAAACTTCGACTTTTCGGCATCTCGATGTTCCAATGCCCTTTCCAATTCCTGGTCGAGTTCTTCGAGAACGTTCATGACCCGAGCCGGGGCTCGCTGCATTCGAGCGAAATTCGCCTTTGCTGAATCCGAGCGATCGGCCTCGGTTAATGTGGCCGGCAGGGCCACCTCCCCGGACTCCAAGCCGCGGATCTGCTCCAGAGCATGGACCACCGCAGCACGCACCGGGTATTGTGCAGCCTGTTGACGAACCTGCTCCGCCGTCATGTGATTTCGGTACTCATCCAGCAGGTCTTTCCGAAACGGGAAAATCTCGTCGAATCGGATACCGGATGCCGTCTTCCGCGCTTCCTTGATCGGTGGAAGAAGGAAGAAATCGACCAGCTGACGAACCTCGTTGACCGACGCTAACCGTTCGCCGAAAACTTCCCTCGGCGTCGGGATTACCAGCGAGGGGGGTACCGCCTCCGTTGGATCGTAAGGCACCGTCTCGGTTGCAGGACTTCCCGAGATGAAGGGCGATTGTTTCACCCGCGATCTCGGCTTACCGTCGCCTGCTTCCGCGGACGATTTTCCCGGTGCGCTCTCGGAATTGTCCTCGGGATCCTCCAATTCCTCCGAGAGACGCTGTGTCAGCTCGTTCACCTTCTTCGCCAAATCCTCGATGGGCAAGCTGTCGGAAGGTGATTGAGTTTTCCCTCCCAGCCCTTGCATAAAGACGACGGAGAACATCGACAAGAAAACGCCGCCCTTGATCCCCTGGATCCGGTTGCCATCTCGAAATTCGTAATAATCGTCGAACTCATACGAGTACTCCCCCTCCGAACAGGCACTCCAGACCTGAACGCCCGGGGGCGGGTTTTTCAGCAATTGGGCCGTACTCGCGGCCAGCTTGCCTCCGTGGGGCAATTCGACGCCTCGGCCGCGGTCGTAGCGATTGAAATCAGCGATGAGCCACTTCTGTTGGGCGCGGCATGAAGCCAGCTGCTTCAAAATCCACTCCAGGGGAATGAGCGTCTTTGGATCGGTCAGGTCGCCTTCCAAGGGGACGACGTAGGGAACGCCCTCGATCTCGACGGTGTGAGCGCACAACAGCAAAATGATGCGATCCTGCTTTCGCGACGTCTCCACGAAACGCTGGATCGATTGCTCGATGACCGGCTTCAAGGGAATCCGGCGTCGCGGTTCCATCGCCCCATCGCTTAATTCGAACACCTGCGAGTCGGGGACACGAAATCGACTGGCGAGTTTTTCGACCGTTTTGCCCAAATCCCGTTTGACCAGACCGCTGGCATCAAACCCATAACTCGTCGGATTGGCAAAAATGTAATTGTGGACACCGATGGCTAAAATTCGACGCGGGTAATCGCCGGTCACGACCGACGCAGCGGGCTGGGTATCGCGGGATGCGAGGGCGGCTGGATCTCGCGGAGGCTCCGCCTCCCCTGTCGCTGTGCCATGATGGTGCCGTGCGACGAATGCGATCACACTTCCGGTAATCGCACTGCAGATCGCGATGATTCCCAAGGCGGTGAGCACGACAAGAGTGACGGGAAATTTGCGTCGCAACCGTGGTTGAGAAATGATCACGGGGGAACCCGCTTCGCCGAGTTGGTGCCCGATCGCGGGCCTTCCTGGCATCGGCGAAGAAGCAACCGAAGGCGGGGTCGGTCTGGCCGGTGCGGCAACAGGGATTGGGCGCCGCGAGATCCGTTTCTCTTCACGTGTCGCATCGGCCGACGGGTGCGATGACGTCTCATCTTGAGGGGCGTCCGTCGGCTTGGAGGAAGCGGGAGCCTTCGACACAGTGCCGCAGTAACGGCAGCGGATCGACTTGCCGACCGCACGTTCAGGGTACTTGATGGATTTTCCGCAACCTGGGCACGAGGTGACCAACGGAGCGGGCATGGACGAGTCTCCCGCGAGCCTGAAACGAGGATGCCACCGGAAGCCCCGCACCCCGAAGCACCCCCAGCCGTTTCCGCCCGCCTTCATTTTAGCTCACGCGCATCGGATTCCCAAATGCGCTCGGCGTCGGCGGCAGCCCACATTGTTCGAAGTTTGAGATCGCCTCGAATGCCGTGAGGTTCCTAATATGCTCGAAAACATGCCCGCTCGGCATTGGAACATTCAACCCAACCGACATCTCCTTCGTCCGGCCCGATCGGTTTCGCCGTCACGACGCACCAGGTTTGGTCGATCCCCGCTTGGAAGTCGGCATCGACCGCGTAGTTTTCGCCGAAGACCGACAGAGCTTTCGAGCAAAAATGCATGCATCGCGATCCGGGAAGGACGGTCAAGGGGTTCACATCAGGCCTCCCAATAGCGATTCGCCCCGGCAGCGATCAGAAGGGCGCGTTT
>CAKZUU010000086.1 GCA_937922175.1 uncultured Gemmataceae bacterium | reverse complement strand
GTCGGCTCAATTTGAGAGAGCGGTTGTTGGGGAGGAGAGAAAGTCAAGGGAAGAGGGAACGGGGGAGTTCACTGCCGTTGGTTTGCGAGAGGATTGGGAGGCGTAATTACGAGCTGCCGCGGGGGCTGAGTTGAGAAAGTGTTGTGAGCAGAGGTTGGAACGGGTGGGAGCGGGCGGTGGAGGTGGGCAGCTCTGAGGCGCTGGTGTTGTTAGGCAGGTGTTGTCAGGGTGGGTATTGCGGTTTTAAGCAAAGCACCGAGGAGGCATTGAGGTGGTATCAGAAGTCAGCCGATGCCGGTAGCTCCACGGCCATGAGCACGATCGGCGACTTGTATTGTTGCGGCCGGGGCGTGGCCTGGGATTATGCCCAGGCGATGCGGTGATACCGCAAGGCCGCCAAGCATGGGCACGAGGAAGCCAAAGAGAAACTCTCCCGAAAATAACGACCTCGATCTTTGGTTTAGCCGGGGGGCACTCCCGGAGTCAATCGGCGGGGATCATCACGCCCGCCTGATTTCGTCACGCCATGAAAATTGCGAATGACGTCACTTGCGCGTGACATCAGCGACGGCGGAGACACGCCCCAACAGCGAGGTTGGGCCGAATCCTGCGAATTGTAACCCCGATGGATCAGCATTTAATGGAGCGGAAGGGAGTCGAACCCTCGACCTCTGCAGTGCGATTGCAGCGCTCTCCCAACTGAGCTACCGCCCCCGTATGGCCGAATTCTACGCCATGAGCGTCCCTCCGGCAATAAAAGGGGCTGATCATTGCCGCAGCGAACGAAGCTTGTCACGATACCTTTCCGCTCGGGCTTCGTCTTTCAGTTCGGTAAAGACACTGACCAGACGTTCCAAGGCTTTGATGCGTTCGCGGCGATCCTGATAGTAGACAACGTCGACCCACAAGTACGACCACAGGGCGTCCTCGAGGCGGTTCCTTGACGAATAGATATGACCAAGGAGATTGTAGCCCACAGCTTTGATCGCCGTGGACTGTGATTGAGCCATCGTTTGGTTCACTTTACCGATCAGGTCTTCCAAAGGTGACGTCCAATTTCGTGCCGCGACTTGATAGAGATTCAACACCGGATGCAAGTCATGATCGTTCGGCAGATCGGATAATTCATCGGCGATGCGAGCCTCAGCATCACGATGCTGTTGACAACGAAGCATCAAGTCGATGACATCAAGGCCTAGTTCACGTTTGACATCCCGGCTCAACCGGGGGGTACGACTGGCGGCATCCATGACTTCGAGGGCGTCGGCGGTGCGTGCCAGGTCCAGCAGAAGTTGAGCGTGGAGTCGGGCGGCGGGGATGAGTTGCCAACTCTCCAGAAGATCGGTGCGTAACTTGGCCAAAGTATTGACGGCGTCCTGAAGTTGCTCGACGGATTCGGCGAGTTGGGCCTTCAAGCAGGCGATGCGGAAAGCGACGTGACGGCGCAGACTGGCCGTTTTGGCGTCACGTAAATGATCGATAAGAGCGAGATAGTCGCGGAGCAACTGTTCCAATCTCGGGCGATCTGCCGTCCCGGCTCGAACGGCGGCTTCGGCCAGAGTGATCGTTTGAAACTTCAATTCCGACGTACGGGGCAGAGCGTAAGAGACATCGACCAGTTCGAGAACGCTGAAGAACCGCTCGGGTCCGACGGATGGCTTCACCTTGACGCCATTGACGGTTTCCTCAACCACGCTGCCCTCGAAGGCCGCGAGCTTTTCCGACTTGCTGGCCCGATCGAAATAGTAGACCACGTCACGGGTCTGACTTGGAAGACTCGGAGGGAGTAGAAGCAGCGTTAGCCACGCGAATCGACGCACGAGGGATGACCTCCATCACGGATTTGAGCTTGAGTTCGGCGAGGGGTGAAACAGTTTCCCGCCGGCCGCCAGGTACGCTTTCATTAACTCTGGTTCATCGGCCAACCAGTTCTGGTACAGCAAGCGGACCGAGGGTCCGCCGAAGTCAGCCGTTCGCGGATCGCGTTCTTGTTCGACGATTTGTTCGGCGAGTTTGCGGATTTCGGCCTCTCGTCGGGAGGGGTCGGCAATGTTCTGTTTGCTCATCCAGACGAGGCGAGTCATGTAGAAACGGACCTCGTAGTACGCGGTCCGCATACGAGTCTCTCGGTCGTCTTTGGGAGGGTTGTTGAACTTGGCGAACGGTTTTTGCATGGCCACCCAGGCATCCATCGCGGCGCGATACTTGCCCAAGTCTTCGAGGAGAAAGATCCTTTCTCGTCGCACCTCCAAGCTGTTGAAGGCCCAGCCGGGACGATTGGGTGTACCGATCATTTCGTCGAGTTTCTTCTCCACCTCGAAGGCGAATTGGGCCTTGGCTTGATTTGAATCGGCCAGTCGAGCCGACTGGCGCAGCAAGCGCACTTCGGTCAATTGGGCAAAGCGATAAAGGCGAAGGGCGTTTTCGTCGTTCTTGGCGGCTTCCAGTTTCGTTTTCGCTTCGGGGTCGTCCGAAGAGTCTTTGTCATTCCCTGGATCCGTGGAAGGCATCGGCGGACGATGAGGGCGATCCATCGGGGGAGCCGGGATCGAACGGATCAGTTCCAGCCCGCGTGCCGGTCTATCCAGACCCGAGAAGCCTTGAGCCAGGAGGATTTTCGCCTCCGGACCGAGGTTGGTTTTTTTTGCCATGGATTCGAGGAAGCGGGCGTACCGATCAACAGCCTCGTTCGATGCTTGTTGATCGAGTCGTTTCATTTCGCGGATCTGCACCTGGAAGTCGCGCAAGACGGCGACGAGGGGAGTGGACTGTTCCCCGGTATCTAAGTTGCTGAGAACCTGCCAGATCTCCTCGGCCCGATCGATATTTCCCTCTTGAATGCTGCTGCGGAGAGCGAGTTGCAAAAAGTCGGCCGCCGCCTTGGGCAATCGACCCGAGGGGTCTTGGTCGGGGGACATCTTTTTCACACGTTCGAGGGCGGGGAGAAACAGTTCGGCGGCCGCCGCATATTGCCGCGCTTGCACCTGTTGAGCCACGCGGCCCCGAACGCCGTAGAGCCAAAGCGTCTCCGCTTGAGAACGGATTTCGTTCTCTTTCGACCCAACGCGGAATTGGCTCAGCGAATCGACGATCTCTCGGCCCAATTTTTCGATCCGCGCGTCATCCTGACCTTGTTGCAACAACAGGTAGCCCAACTGAATGCGGGCTTGGCAATAAGCGGCGAGGACTTCGGAGTCGGCGGAGGAGTCGGGGCGCGGGATCGTCTCCAACAGTTGGATGACTTTACTTCCCCACAATTGCCGGGTTGGGGCGGGGACATCCATGAGGCGTAGAAGTTGGAAGCAAGCCGCACCCTGCTCGCCACGGAGGGCAAAAAGATACGGGTAGTCGGCCGTCACGCGATCCCATGTTTCCAAGGCGAGAAGCGGTCGTCCTTCGGCCAAATGCACCGAGCCGAGCAGATGGCGAGCCGAATCAGTGGCCTCTTCGGAGGGCCAGGTTGTTTCCATCCAGTTGACCAACCGGAGAATCTGTTGCCAATGATGCTCCGCTGTTTGCACCGGGTTGTCGCTTTCGGTTTTGGCGACGAGCATGAGCCGACGGTGGGCTTGGACGGCATACAACGCGGGGATCGCGCCCCGTCCGGAGCGAATTAGCTTCTGGGCGAGCTTCTCCCCCAAATCGGCCGCTTGCGTCGGGTTGCCGCCGATGAGATGAGCGTAGACCTGGAGCAACTCCGCATCCTGAACTTCCCGGGGCGGGTCCGACGGCTTGACCAACGACAAGCCATGATCCAATGCCCGAGCCGCACGTTGGTATCGCTGGCGGCGAATCTCGGCCACCCGCTCGGGATCCTCGGTAATTTCGGGATTTTTCAGATCTTCATTCAGTTCTGCCACCTCAAGGAGAGCCAGCAGATAGCATTTTTCAAAGGAGTTGACTTTTTCCGGATTCCGCTCGGGCGTCTCGCGGATGGCGATTGCCAGCAGCAAGCGCATGCGTTTCGAGGCGGCTCGTTCGGTGAAGTCGTTGTCAAATTCCGTCAGAGCGCGGAGCAGGCGTTCCGCCTCTCTCAGCCGCGCTGCCGCCTCCGCGTTGACGCTGAGAGGACGCCCTCGATCATCGAGTTTGACTCCGCCCCGTTGCGGATCATAGGCGATACGCTCCAAGGTGTCGGCGAGGAAATACCGGGCACCGCATCCTTCGGGAGTCTTGAGGTAAGCCCGGTATCGTTCCAACCAGGATTGGAGCATGGAGGCCTGTTTCAACAGATCCACGCCTTGTTTTCGTACCATGAGGATCCGGAAGTACGCCGCCACTCGCTTGGCATCGTTGGCATGGACACCCCGTTCCGCCTGGATCTCGTCGAAGGTGGCGGTTGCCTTGCTGAAGTCGTCGTTCTCAAAGTAGCAGCGCCCCAGCCATGCTTTCGCCAACCCGCACAGCGGATGCTTGGGATCGCGCTGAGCAAGACGAGTAAAGGTGGCCATCGCCGCCGACATCAGTTTCGCGCGCGATTGAATCTCGCCGGAATCGGCGGAGTAGGTCACGGCATGGTAGAAGCGGATCATCCCCTCTTCCAATTCGGCTTTGTACCAACTTTGAACGGCCTCTCGAAGTTGGGCCGCCTCGGCCGCCGTTTTCGGCTCCGCCAGCTTCTGCGTTTGCTCGGCCAGTTGTTTGCCAACGGCTTCCAGTTGCGTCGTCGCCGATTGGTAAGCCAATCGGGCTTCCACGATCGCCTGAGCCTGGGCGGCTCCTTCCAGTCGCCGGGAGCGATTCATCGCCTCCCGACCTTGGGCTGCGACGAGTCGCGCCAATTCAAAGCGGACTTGAGCCGTCTGCGGATCATCCGGCCTGGAAATAAGAAACTTTTCAAACTCGGCCCGAGCTTGAGCATGGAGCACCCGCCGCTTCGAAAGCTCCGGCTCGTCTTGAGCTAAATCCACCCGGACACGGGCCAATTCGAGCGCGATCTCGCGTCGAGTCGCTTCGGGTAAATCCTTGGGCAACCGCTGTTCGATATAGCGGAGAGCCAATTCCGGCTCGCCCGACGCTCGCAGCCCTCGAATCAATTCCAAATGCGGTTCGTCCGCCGACACCACCGCCCGAGGGATGAAGATCACGACAAGACAAGCCCAACGGAGAAATCGTTTGTCCATGGTGCCGTGCCCACATGAAATTCAGATTGGTTTTTTCATTGTGAAGGGCCCACCAGACGCGTCAACCCCTTGACGAGGCGTTGGCAGAAAAATCGTCCGTGGGCTGGATCGATTTACCGTCCGGCGAGCCAGAGTCATGCTGACGCCGCCTTCAAATGGGCTTCCCCCCGGGTCACATCCCCAATCGCCTCGCACAAGAGACTCAAGGCAGTGTCCACCTGATCGGGGGAGACACACAGAGGCGGGCAAAAGCGGATCGAGTTCTCGCCACAACCAAGGAGCAGTAACCCCCGTCGAAATGCTGCTTGAATCAACTCATCCCGGCAAACGGGGTCCGGTTCGCCACCGCGCACGACATCGACGGCCATCATCAGCCCTAAGCCGCGCACCTCGCCCAAGCAATCGACCCGCCGCGTCAATCTCAGCAGTCCCTCACGGAGCTGGTCCCCGCGCTGGGCAGCATTGGCCATGTACTCTCGTTGCAGCAGGTCGAATGTCACAAGGGCTGCCCGACAGCTCACTGGATTGCCACCGAACGTGCTGGCATGGCTGCCCGGCGGCCAATCCATCACCGTGTCACGAGCGATGATTGCCCCCAACGGCATCCCGCTGGCGATTCCCTTGGCGACGCAAATAATGTCCGGCTCGATCCCCCAATGTTCAAAGGCGTACAGTTTGCCTGTCCGACCCATGCCGCTTTGCACTTCATCCACCACCAGCAAAATCCCGTAGCGGTCGCACAATTCGCGCAATGCCGGCAGAAATTCGGGCGGGGCCACGCGGTAGCCTCCCTCTCCCTGGATCGGCTCGACGAAGATGGCAGCGACTTCTTCCGGCGGTGCGATGCGTTTGAGAATGGTATTCTCTAATCCTCGTACCGACTCGTACCCTGAACCATCCCCCGACTGTGGAAAGGCGACATGATGAATGTCCGGGACCAGAGGTGAAAAGCCGCGGCGATGAACCAGCTTCGACCCGGACAAGGACATCGCCCCATAGGTACGTCCATGAAACGCCCCGAAAAACGCGATGACCCGGGAGCGGCGAGTGTGCCAACGTGCCAATTTCAGGGCGGCCTCGAGAGCTTCCGCCCCGCTATTGGTGAAAAAAACACGCTTCGCCGACCGGCCTGGGGCTGTCTCCGACAACCGCCGAGCCAAAGTGATCTGTGGTTCGTAATAAAAGTCGGTCCCTGACATGTGCAGCAGCTTTCCTGCTTGATCCCGGATCGCCGCCACCACTTCCGGATGACAATGTCCTGTCGCAGCAACGGCGATGCCGGCCGTGAAGTCCAAAAACAAATTCCCATCTACGTCTTCGATGACACAACCGCTCCCTCTCTCGACGACCAAGGGATAAACTCGGGTATACGACGGCGAGACAAACTGTTGATCTTGCCGCAACAATTCCGCCGCGCGTGGTCCTGGTAACGACGTGCGCAATTCCGGGACGATTCGGTCATCGAACAGCCACATGTCTCTCCTCCGCACGTGTCCATGCCGATCTCTCGATGCGCTTCGACACCAGAATTATAACTTCCAGGAGGACGTACTGGACGGCACCTCGCTGCAAAGTCGTGCTCGAGTCGATCTCGCCGACACCATGCGCCCGTTCAATCGGGAGCTACCGGATTTTCCCCAACCTGTTTGCGTCGCCAGGGCCGACAACAACCGTTCCCGCCCATCACTCAACAACCGCGCCGATTCGTCGACCTTCGCCAAGTCGCCTGGCGATCCCAACGTTCATCATGAAATACGGCCCACACGTTGTTATCATTTTCTGACCCCGAGTAATATGCACCGTGCGGACATACACCCCGCATACCGGTACCTACCGCCCCATTGCCCGACTCCTATCACCGTTTCCGGGATGATATCTATCTCCTGATCCGAACCTGCATATTACCATCATAACCCACCATCCGCTTTCGCTGGCCTTTCTCCGTTCATCCCTACACTTGCTCGCTCGCCGATCCTCAACAATAACATCATCGACTAACAGCTTCGGGTTAATTTGTCCACCATACGGGTGCAGTTCGTCTCGAATTAGTATCCAATCACAATGACGACCCCCTGTTGTCGAACCAACCTTTCCCCATCCGATCAATCCCGACACCCTTGGAACGATAGGCCGGAACTCCCTCTTGGATCTCGACACCCTGGGTCTGCACGTCATCCTTGTGCCGGTCGCAGGCGTTTGCGCCCCTTCCGCTCTGAAACTCAATCGCAAGAGAGAAAGGTGGAAACTGTCCTCCTGCCGCGCCAGGGTTGGTTTTCGTGAGGACTTTTGCTCGGAGGGACCGGTCCACACTCGACCGGTTCAACTCCGTTGGCATGGCGGAGGAGGAGAGCCGGCTGTTCCGTTCGATGTGGCGAATTCAGGTCGAGATCACTTACCCGGTGCAGGCCCAGCTTCATTGCCCGATTCCGGGCGTGATTTCGGTTCCCTTGCTCGAGTCCAATTCGACCGCCTCAAGACTTCGCTGCGGGATTCTGGGGATTGTCCCCCACGGGCGACTCCGCGACAATGGGGGAGCCACTCCGACTTCGGGGGGGTGCGGGCGTGTCACACCTATGGCGTTGGATCAAGTGTGTTTCTTGTTTGTCTCGCTGACTCTGGTACAGTACCGGAGAAAGGTCACTATAGGACTCGACCAATGCTGGGAGTGAATTTGAGTGCTCGGAGCTTTCTGGAGCGTGCGGGCCAAGAATTGTTGCGATTGAACCCGGTGGAGATCGAAACGTTGGCGAACGCCATCTTTGATTGCTACCGCACCGGGCGAACGGTATTTGTGATCGGCAACGGCGGGAGCGGTTCCAATGCCTCGCATCTGTGCGAGGACCTTGGCAAGGGAACCCTGCGACGCGAGGATTTCGACAACGACGACAAACGTCGGCTGCGAATCCTCAGCTTGACGGATAACACTCCGTACATATTGGCCTGGGCCAATGATGAGGGGTTTGAGCGGGTCTTCGTTGAACAATTGAAGAACCTCGCGGAACCCGGCGATCTGCTCATTGCCATCAGCGGTTCGGGCAACAGTAGAAATGTGTTGCGAGCTGTCGAATGGGCCAAGCGACGTGGGCTAAAAACATTCGGCTGTACGGGGTTTGATGGGGGTCAATTGCGCGCCCTCGCCGATCAGTCGTTTCACGTTCCCTTGAATGACATGGGGCTGGTGGAGTCACTGCATTTAACCGCGTTTCACTGGATCGTGGATGACCTGTACCGTCGAATCTCGTTATCGGGCGAAGAAGCTGCGTCGGCAGTGGTCCCATCGTGCCAAG
>CAKZUU010000085.1 GCA_937922175.1 uncultured Gemmataceae bacterium | reverse complement strand
CGCAGGTGCAGCCTCCCTCGCGCAACTGCGACGTAGGGATGACGGCTGCCGCCTCCACCAGTTTCAAGTCCCGATTCCGTGATGATCGGATCAACTTTCGCGCGATCGAATTATCCAACCCTAGCCCATTGATCACGAACAGATTGGCCCGGCGAATCGCCACCGCGTGAGTGGGGCCAGGGTCGAAATGGTGCGGGCCGGTGTCACCCATCACACACAGCACCTGCGCATCCGGACCTGCCACATTCTTGGCAAAACAGTAAATGGGAACGAACGAGGTGACGACACGCGGCCCCGGAGCGTCTGACCACGGATCCTGGACTCCGCTGCATCCCACCAGCAGGAGGAGTGCCCAACCGATCACTCCCCATCCCGCGCTGACCAACAAGCGACGCATCGCAGGGTCCTCTAGTATAAACAATGTTTTACCGTATTATGCTATCGTCCGGAAGATCGATCGGCAACGGCGGCCCAAGGCCTCGTTCCGTTGTTGCTGTCAGGGACGATGGGTTCGTATAAATGGACGGGTGGAGCAGATGGATCAACGGTGACGGAAGTTTCCGTCGACTGGCCTGGTCGCCTCTGCTCGTCCGTCATCGGTGCAGGCACTGCTACTTGCCGAGCCGTGACAGTGCCCATCGCCCAACCGAAGCACGGGATGTTCCATGACGTTTCACGTCTTTTCGCAACGAAACAGGCTCCAGGGGCGAACGTATACGACCTATCTTCTGACCGACGGCGAAGGCGGTTCCGCAGCGGAGGTTTGGCCCGAACTCGGGGGCAATTGCCTTCGTTGGCGTGTGAACACTCACTTGGGTCCGGTCGAACTGCTCTACGTCACCCCCGATTGGCTCGAGACGCCGGCTCCCAATCGCAGTGGGATTCCCGTGCTTTTCCCGTTTCCGAACCGGATCCGCCACGGAACATTCACCTGGGCCGGACGAGAGTTTCATTTGCCGCGCAACGATCCGAGTCGGCGTCATGCGATTCATGGGTTCGCCTGCCGACAACCTTGGGGTGTGCGAAATTTTTCCCAAACGGAAGGCTTGGCCACTCTCACTCTCGAATTTCGAATGTCGGTCGATGTGCCCAACAGTCTAGAGCTTTGGCCGGAGGATGTTTGGCTGACCTTGCGTTACTTGTTGACCCGCGACTCGTTGGCGTTGGCCGCCACAGTCGTCAATCCCGGATTTGAACCGGTGCCGGTCGGCCTGGGTTACCATCCCTTTTTCCGTGTGCCGTTCTCGAGGTCTGGTTCGAGCAAAGACTGCCGAGTACACGTGGCGGCGACGGCCCGATGGGAGCTGATTGATCAAATTCCAACCGGCCGTTGCGTCCCCGTGGACGGCGAATGGGATTTAACGACGTCGCGCGCGGTTTCTGAACTGAAACTGGATGATGTCTACACCGGCTTCGTTTCGACGGATGACGAACGGTCGATGCATTGCCGGGGCTGGGTCGGAGAGCCGGGCCTTGGTCGGGTCGAGGTGTGGACGTCCTCCCGATTCCGCCATTTCGTGGTGTTCACTCCGGAACACGGTCACGCGATCTGTCTGGAGCCCTACACCTGTGTTACCGATGCGATCAACTTGCAGGCGCAGGGAGTGGATACCGGGATGATTGTGTTGCCGCCTGGGCAGAACATCACGGAATTTGTGGTCTTTCGCTTTGTCGCGGAGGGGGAGGATCCGGAGCGGGTGCAACCGTGGGACACACTCGCGGATTCAGCGGAGGCTTAGGCTGATCGAAGAAACGACAGGCAGCGGCTGTCTCGTCGCAAATAATTTGTTGATAAGTCAGATGGGCTTGACCCGAGGTAGGTAAAGAAGTTATGTACGCACTTCGTGAACACGTGCATGGAAGTTGCTGCGTGTTGACGTTTTCTTGCGAGGCTCGGACATGCAAGGAGGCAAAGAAGAGCAGCGGATTTAACGTCAAATTGCCGGAGCAGATGTCACTTTCGCCCGATGCCCGGATCGGTGGCATGGAAAAACCCCGCCAACCTTATCCTTGCGGATTCAGCGGGCGGGGCCGGAACAGAGAAGAGGCCGGAACTGGTGGCGAATGTTAACCGAGGCGGGTCGACTTGTCAAGAGAAAGTCTTGACTTTTTTGTGAATTTTCCATGTCTCTTTCCAGCTGGAGATCACGCTCGATCTTTTTGACTGTCGGTCCACTTTCGCTGATCGCCGTTCGGCAGCTTTTGAAGGCAGGGTGTCGATTTCACGGATCTCTTCGCACGAAACTCGACCGATCTCACGGATTTTCAAGAGCGCAGGTCCTGGTTTTGAGCGATAGCCAGCCGAGAGCAGGCTCGGTAAGGTATGTGTGAACTGCCGCGCTGCTCGCCGCTACTTTCGAGGTCCGACCATGTCTGTTTGGGCGGTCCTGTATTGCTTCGTTGCAGGGTTTCCTCCGGCGTTACCGACGTCGACGGATGACTTGGCGGCAGCAGATGCGAGGATCTTGGAGGAGGTGAAGGTTCCCCGTCAGGGGCTTGAGCTGCTGCAATTCCTCAAAGAGATGTCCCCAGAACCATCTCGAATGGCCGAGATTCATCGCCTCCTCGAACAGTTAGGTCACGAGCACTTCTCCGAGCGTCGGCGTGCCTTTGGTCGCTTGCAAGCTTTGGGTCTCGTGGCGGCCGATGCGCTCCGGCAAGCGTCGTCCTCCGACAATCCCGAGATCGCTCGGAGCAGCCAAATTCTTTTGGAGAGGTTGGAGAACCTACCGACGGAAGCAGTGCTGCAAGCCGCGATTCGTCAACTCGGCCGATCAGCTCCACCGGGGGCATTTGATTGGCTGCTCGAACAACTCCCGAACTCGGTCTCGTCGGGTCTGACCGACGCCGCCGTTTGGGCGTTGACGTCGTTGACGCGACGCGATGCGACCAAGGTGGCCCACTTAACGCAGGTATTGGCGGACAAGGAACCGGCCCGGCGGAGTGCTGCCGCCCGAGTTTTGCTTGCCATCCGGCAAAATCACGAACGAGTTCGTGAGCTGTTGCAGGACCCTGATCTCACCGTGCGATGGCACGTGGCGTTCGATCTGGTGCGCGGAGCTCGGGACCGAGCCGGCGTTCCCGTCTTGATCGATCTGCTGACGGAGTTGCCCCCGAATCGGCTGCACGACGTCGATGAACTGCTCCGACACCTTGCCGGCACGACGACTCCTGACGTCGCCCTGAACCTGGATGCCTCCGGACGACGCCAAATCCGTGACGCCTGGCGAAAGTGGTGGCAACACCAGGAATCGCAAATCGCCTGGGAGCGTTTGGATCAGCCTCCGGAGAATCTCGGCTATACCCTCGTTCTTCAGGTCGGCCTTGGGAGCACTACCGGTGACGCCGTGGAATATGCCACCGATGGGCGAACCGTCCGCTGGCGGGTGAAAGACCTCGATTTGCCGATCGACGCGCAGTTCCTCGACCGTGAAAATCGGCTGCTGGTCGCTGAGTACAACGGCAACCGAGTCACCGAACGCGATTTGACGGGCCGGGTGCAACAACGCTGGGCCGTGACTCAGCCCATCATGTGTCAACGCCTACCTAACGGGAACACTTTGATTGCAGCTCGAAATCAGCTGGTGGAATTCAATCCGAAGCAAGAAAAAGTTTTCGCCCTGGCACGCCCGGCGAGTGACATCGTCGCCGCGGGTCGCACGCCTGACGGTGTCTACGTGATCATCACGCGGAATGGTGTCTGTGAACAGGTGGATGCGGAGGGGAAAGTTCTGCGAGCCTTCAACGTGTCTCGGCCGTATCATTACGGCTCTCTCGACCTGTCCTTGAAAGGACGACTCTTTACGACCCACATGAACGGCTGGGCCGAGTACGATCTTGGAACGGGAAATCAGGAGCGGATGATTTCGGGCTACCGGACGTTGACGTCGATCCAGCGATTGGCCAACGGCAATCTCCTCGTGTGCTCGACGTCGACCCGCCGCATCACGGAATTCGACCCCCAAGGCAAAGTGCAACGCGAAATCGTCCTGGAAGACCAGATTCCCTGGCGCGCCAAGCGGCGGTGAAGGGGCCAACGCACGAACGGCTCGCCACCAAAGACACTTTCCCTGACTTGGAAAGGGTTAGCGGCGATGTCGTCAACCCTCGCCCATGAAGATGTCCGCCACTGAAGAGGTCATTCGCTGCTTTTGCTTCCGTCGGGCAGAGCCTCGACCAGTCGGCAGACGAGCCGGCGCAGCTTCGGTTCGGCTTCGCGGGCGGTCGCCAAGATGTCGGCCAAGGAGGCAGGCTCGAGGTGATCGGGCAGACACATATCGGTAATGACGCTAAATCCGACGACTTTCATTTTTGAGTGGATGGCGACGATGACTTCGGGGACGGTGGACATCCCCACGACATCGGCCCCGATGGCTCGGAGGAAGCGATACTCGGCGCGGGTTTCCAGATTCGGCCCCGGAACCGCAACGTAGACGCCTTTCTGTAGCGGAATTCGCTCTTCCAAGGCGATCCTCTGAGCCAAGGCAATCAATTCTCGCGAATAAGGTTCGCTCATGTCAGGAAATCGGTCGCCGAGACGATCGTCGTTCGGACCGATCAGCGGATTGTCGCCCATCAAGTTGATATGGTCTTCAATCACCATGATGTCGCCGCGCGACCATTGGGGATTCATCCCGCCACAGGCGTTACTGACGATCAGATATTCACATCCCAGGGCTTTCATGACCCGAACGGGGAAGGTGATCTGCTGTAAACGATAACCCTCGTAGAAATGGAAGCGGCCTTCCATCGCAACAACAGCCTTGCCCCCGAGGAGGCCACAAACGAGTTGACCCTTGTGCGAGGGAGCCGTGGAGGAGAGAAAATGGGGGACCTCGGCGTAGGGGATGGCCACTTCCGTTTGAATGTCAGCGGTGAATCCACCCAAACCTGTTCCCAACACGATGCCGACACGTGGGGCACGATCCCAGCGTCGGCGGATTTCGGCTCGCGCTTGCTGAATTTGATCGAATAGCTGCATACGGTTCACCGTTTCCCAGTCCCAGCCGACAGGGGGCCAGCTTGTGAAGATGAAGCTACCGACAAGCCGCGTCAGGGACCATAGCTCCACCTCTCATAATTCTCGCGGCGCGCCTTGGATTCGATCGATGGGCCGGATATTGTGTCATTTGTACACTAGCCAATGGCTCCGCACCGAGGATTCATCGGTCGCGGGAGACCGCCCCGCTCTTTGAAGGACCGCGCATGAACGAGAACAGGGAACTAAAAAACGCTTTGGCGCAAATTGAGAAAGAGTTTGGCAAGGGGGCCATCATGGCCCTCAGCGATAGTGAGGTCCAGGAGATCCAAGGGATTTCCACCGGGGCGCTCAGTTTGGACATCGCCCTTGGGGGGAAAGGAGTCCCACGGGGCCGAATCATCGAAATCTTTGGCCCGGAATCGAGCGGCAAGACGACGGTCGCTTTGCACATCATTGCCAATGCCCAAAGGGCGGGCGGAGTCGCTGCTTTCATCGACGCCGAGCATGCACTCGATCCGGCTTGGGCCAAACGTATCGGCGTGAACCTTGAAGAGTTGCTCGTGAGCCAACCTTCGAGTGGGGAGGAGGCGCTGAAAATTGCAGAAATGCTGGTGAAGTCCAACGCCGTCGATGTGATCGTCGTCGACTCGGTGGCGGCCTTGGTTCCTCGTTCCGAAGTGGAAGGCGAGATCGGCGAATCGCATGTCGGCGTGCAGGCGCGATTGATGAGTCAGGCCCTCCGTATCCTCAACCCTATCATCTCACGGACCCGCACCTGCATGATCTTTATCAACCAGATCCGTCAGAAAATTGGCGTCATGTTCGGTAACCCGGAGACGACCTCCGGCGGCCTGGCCTTGAAGTTCTACGCCTCTGTCCGATTGGAAATTCGCAAAATGACGGGAGTCAAAGAAGGAGATGATACGGTCGGTTCTCGAGTCAAGGTGAAGGTTGTCAAGAACAAGGTCGCCCCACCCTTCCGGCAATGCGAGTTTGATTTGATGTTTGACCGCGGTATCTGCTGGGAGGGGGACCTTCTGGATTTGGCCCTGGAAGACAAAGTTATCGAGAAATCCGGGGCTTTTTTCACCTTGGCGGGAAACAAACTCCAAGGCCGCGAACGAGCCAAGGAGTTCCTCCGTGAGAATCCGAGCTTGGCCGAGGAACTTCGTCTTCAAATCCTCCAAAGGCGGGGTTTCATGCCGCAAAATCCGGAAGATGCGGAGTCGTCGGGCGGAGAGGGCGCGGAAGCTACTCCGAAACGAAGAGGCCGGCAGCCCGCGGGGGCGGAATGATCGGGTAGGACAAATATTCTTTTTGTGACGCGCGCAGTCGATTACGTCGCATCCAACGAAGGCGACGTGGGCTGGGGAGCGGCAGTATGATGGGGCGCATCGCAGGGTCCAGCCTCGGGCTGATGTTGTTCGTGTCGGTGTTGTTGGCCGACGACGACCCGCTGCGTCAGGCGCTGGCCCTGGAAGCCAGTATTCAGCAAGTCATTGAGCGAGCTGAACCAAGCATCGCGTGCATTCTGGTTTCTCGGAGTGAATTGTATGCTCGGTTTGAGGGAGGGGCGT
>CAKZUU010000084.1 GCA_937922175.1 uncultured Gemmataceae bacterium | reverse complement strand
GCCACGGCATGATCGCCGTAGGTCGCCTTGATGTACTCGACATAGAGTAAGGACTGGAAATAGGCCAACGCCCACTCTTCGGACGATCGGGGACGAACGAAGGCCATCGTGAGGTTGTCGAGATTGAGAAGCTCATCGCGGGCGACTCGATCGGCCAACATGGGCCACCATTCCGGAGGTGGAGCGACGCGCTCGTTGCTGACGGCCAAGCCTTCAGTGAGCCAATGCGGCACCTGCATGTCGGTCTGTTCGAGATTAAAGATGTGGACCAATTCGTGGCGTAAAACACGCGCCCAATTAAAAGGCTTGCGGATCCCCCGGCCGCCGGGCGAAACCATCGCGAACATCTTCCCCGTACACGCGCCGATGGTGTGCAAATCGGGCAACGCGACGACTCGACCGCTGAACATCTCGTGATGATTAAAGACCTCGACAAGGATGCGGTCTTTGGGCCGATACTGAAACTGCCGAGCGTATTCTTCGTACAAATCTTCGAGCATGTCGGCCATGAACCGAGCCAGAATCCGGTCGCTTCGGGGGTCGTACCGGATCAGGTAATGCTCAGTGGACAACGTGACGTAGGATTCAAGATGCTTCAGGACCTTCCGCGAGTTGGCGACGCGCACATTAAACCGGTCGGCCGCAAACGCTTCGTCCAGTATTCGACGGGCTTCGTCTTCGCGCCCCATTCGAAAGTACAGCAGTCCCAATCCATTTCGCGGCCAGGGTAAATGGGGGGCACAATTGATAGCAAGGCGAAAATACTCCTCTGCCGGTCCGAAGAGCCGTCGATCTTCCACACGTTCGGCCAGTTCGTAATAGAATCGCCCGGGTTTTGGATTCAATTGTTTCACCTCGTTAATGACGGCATCTCGAGCCTCGGGGTTGCGGCGGATGACGTGAAGAGCGGCCAGCCGGGCCAACGTCCGTTCCTCGCGAGGGTTGACGCGCCGTGCGGTCTCAATGTGCGACTCTGCCGCCTGCCAATCGCCGGCGAGCAGGAACAGATCAGCTTTGACTCGATGGGCCGCTGTCAGCTCCGCATTGATCCGGAGAGCCTGATCGGCGAGGCGCTCCGCCTCCCGCAACTCAAATCGTTGTAAAGCTGCGACGGCCTTACCGACGAGAGCTTCCGCCGCCCTCGGATTGATCTGCAATGCCTTGTCGAACGCCTCCAACGCCTCAGCACGGTTGTATTTTTCCAATAAGAGTTGACCGGCTTGGATCTCGATATACCAGGCGTTTGGATCGAATTTGAGCGCGTCTTTGTACAGCTCGTTCAAAATAAAATCGAATTGATCGATCAGTCGATGGGCATTGGCGTACTCGGTCGCAGCTCGACCGACTAACGCGAGCTCCTCCGGGTTTTTGATCTCGTTGTCTTCCTGGTGCCGACGAGTGTAGGTCCGGACAAACCAGCGAAAGGCCTCAAGCGACTCCTGATGTTGACCGCGGTCGCGAAGGATTTCCCCCATAACATAACGCGCCAAGAAGTGTTCCGGATGAGCGGCAAGAGCTTGAGCCGCCTCTTTCTCTGCCTCATCCCATCGGCCACGATAATGGAGCAATTCGGCCTTTCGTGCCATAAGGTCGGCCTGGGCCGGAAATTTTTGCAAGCCTTGCTGGATTGCCTCGAGTGCCTTCTCGGATTGACCTTGGCTTTGCAAGGCGCGGCTCCAGCCGATAAATGCCGCCGGCACTGTGTTCGTGCTGTTGGCAATCTTGGCGAATTCAGCCTCCGCCTCCGCATAATTCCCCTTCAACAACCGCAGTTGCGGTCCGGAGAGATCGGGTTGTGCCGCAGCCCCAGACGAAATCGCCACCAAGCAGCAGCAAACAACGGCCCAACGTTGCATGACTTTTCCCCAGGCGCCGTTTTCGTTCAGGTTATGGTGCCGCCGCTGACTCTGCAAGCAACGCTCGTCTCAACTGGGTCACCTCTTCTTGCGGTCAAGGGTAGGGATGGTCGCGAAGCGATTCGCCGAGTCGTTTCCACAACGGTTTTGATCGTCCTTGATTTCTGCAATTCCCCGACATGGAGAGCTTTTCTAGCCCATCTGTTTGCTCGTGAACTGGGATTCTCGCATCCGCATTTTGGCAAGTCAGGATGATTTTGCATCGCACATTGGGGACGAGGATGACGTGATTGAGTGTGGTCATTGAGAAAGAACACTCGGCCAGCGTCAGCTCCGTGTGATCGCTGAATCGGGGGCATTTTGAAACGTCAAAGTCTTCCACGGATGTTGTTCTATTCCGCGGACCGCAATTCGCCGCACTTGGAGATGTCGCAACGCTGTCAGGCCGTGCTTCGGCTGACGCCAAAGGTAAAACAACAGGACCGTTCCGCTCCGACTGAGAGGACTTGAGGGAGGGGAAGTGAGGAAATCTGCATTGCAATTGGGGACGATTCCGATGGGAGAGAAGGCCGATTAGCGGTATAATGGGAAGAGGTGAAAGTCTGCTCCTTCGACAATCGGAGCCAATTGATGGCCCGCGTCTTGACCCCTCTTAAGCCGAATAATCGTCACGAACGATTTGTCGAAGATCAATTGCGGCGAGCCGCCCGTCGAATTCGCCAGCTTGACTTGCTGCAAGGTGGCCTTGGGCTGGGCGTCATCGTGTTGGGCTATGGTTTGACGATGATGCTGGCCGACCGTTGGCTTCATCTCCCGTCTTGGCTCCGGCAGGCGGGTTTCGCAGGGATGTTTTTCGTGGTCGGCGTCTATGGTTGGATGGTCTTGTTGCGTCCGCTCCGCCGTCGCGTGAACCCATACTATACGGCAGTTCAAGTCGAGCAGACGATTCCGAATGCGAAGAACAGCGTCGTGAACTGGCTGGACCTGCACGACGATGAGGTCGCACCGAGTATCAAGGCCTTGTTGGGGCAGCGAGCAGCGGAAGATTTGAAGAGTGCCGACCTTGAGCAAGCGATTCAAAGCCGACGTTCGCTGGGGTTGGGCTTGGGGCTTTTGGCGCTTGTCGGCGGTTTCCTCGCTTGTTTGTTGTTGTTTCGAGGGGACCAGTTTCAGTCGCTGCTGGTTCGAGTCTTTCGGCCATTTGGGGGTGACGCGCCCATCTTGAAGCAGACGCGCGTGACGCTGGTGGAGCCTGCGGAAGGAAACGTGATGGTGGCGACGCACCGAAGTGTGCGTTTCATCGTGCATTTGGAGGGCCGGATTCCACCGCCGGGCCGACCTGACTCTGCGAGGTTGATGCTGCGTTATTCAACGGATGAACCGTTCGAGTCACTGCCGCTCCAGCCGATGCCGGACGCGAAGGAGGAATGGGGGCTGGTGTTGCCTCCCAAAAAGGTGCGAACCGGGTTTTGGTACAAAATTTCGGCGGGCGATGACGAGACTCCGGAATTCCGAGTGCAGGTTCGAGCGTCGCCGGCGATTGAACGGTTCGACGTCTTGCACATTTATCGGCCTTATCTTCGTTGGGAGCCGAGGCGAACCGATAATCCGAACATCGAGGACTACCGCGGGACCCAAATGACTCTCGATGCCGTGACGAATCGCCGACTCATCGAGGGGAAAATGGTGCTGGAGAGCGAGGGTCAGCACCGATCGATCAATGGTCAGATCCCCCCCGAGCAACCTGACACGATCCGCTTCCAGTTCGTTTTGGAGAGCGACGCGAAATACCGCCTCTTTTTCACCACCACCGAGGGCGAATCGAACCCTGATTCGTTGCCGTATCAGCTCCGGGTGTTGAGCGATGAAAAGCCGATCGTTCAATTCACGAAACCAGAGCCATTGACGCAAAAAGAGCCGGCAACTGACGCCGACCTCGTTTTGCCAGCCGACGGGATGCTCCGCCTGGAGGGAGTCGCTCAAGATGACTTCGGCATCACAGGAATGACGTTGAATATGGTCCTGGACGGCCGTGAGTTGAGTCCGAAGCCCTACCTCACGGCGCAAGATTTCAAGTTAGAGACCGGTGGATTGATGCGGTCGGTGAAGTACAAGGACGATGTCGATTTCCTGGAATTGAAATCGTCGACAGGATTGAAAGTGCAGCCAAGAGCCGGTCAGATTCTCGAATTTTGGCTCGAGGCCAAGGAC
>CAKZUU010000083.1 GCA_937922175.1 uncultured Gemmataceae bacterium | reverse complement strand
GCCGTTCTTCCTCGCTCGAACCGTTCTTTTTCTGGCGATCTGGAGTTGGATGGCGTGGCGGCTCCGACGCTGGTCGTTCCAACATGACGAGACCGGCGAGGCGAGTTTGCTGCGGCGGATGCGTTGGCACAGCCCGACGGGATTGCTGATCCTCGGAGTCACGACAACATTTGCTGCGTTCGATTGGTTGATGAGTTTGGATTGGCATTGGTACTCGACCATCTTTGGAGTCATTTTCTGGGCCGGGGCGATCGTCGGTTCCCTCGCCGTCATCACGCTTGGCGCCATTGCCCTTCGTGCGAGCGGCCTGACGGCGATCACGGTCGAACATCTGCATGACTTGGGCAAGCTGTTGTTTGGCTTTACCATTTTTTGGGCCTACGTCAGTTTCTCGCAGTACTTTCTGATCTGGTACGCCAACCTTAGTGAAGAGACACCGTGGTATATCCTTCGCCTGACCGGATCATGGCGGGGAGTGACGCTGTTCCTGGCCGTGGGACACTTTGTTTTGCCGTTTCTTTGGCTGTTGCCCCGCGAAGCGAAGCGGACGCCCTGGCGTCTGGCGTGGGCAGCCGCCTGGTTGCTGTTCATGCATTTTGTGGATGTGTATTGGCAAACGATGCCCGTCCTGCACGAGGAGGGATTTTCCCCCAGTTGGTGGGACCTGACCGCGGGCGTCGGCCTGACGGCAGGAGTGTCGGCTCTGCTTGTGGCCAGCTTGCGAGCGCATCGGCCCCTGCCAGTACGCGATCCGAATCTGGCCGCGTCGATGGCCCATCACAACGATTAGGAGGCGATCATGAGCACCACCCGACCCATCCCCTGGATGACCGTTCTCGGCGTGCTGCTCGGAGTCCTCTCCGTGCTGGCGCTGATCGCCGCGCTTCTCCTCTGGGCGACGCCGAACAAGCCGCAAGCTGTCCAGCCGACTCGTGCCGAACTTCAAGCGGCGGATCAGGTCAAGTTGAACAGCTATGGCTGGGTCGAACGTCCGGTGGAGGGCAAGCCGGGGACGGTCCACATTCCCGTGAGTCGAGCCGCCGAATTATGGCTGAAAGAGAGGACCAAATGACTGTCGGTTACGTGGTGCTGCTGGGTACCGTCACCGTGTTTGGTGGGGCGGCCCTATTCGCGTTCTGGTGGGCGGTCAAGACTGGCCAGTTCGATCATCCGGACCAGCAAGCGACGTCGATTTTTGGACCGGATGAGCCGATCGGCATGCCCACGGATGATGTGCTCTACCCTTCGGAACGACCAGCCGTCAGGCCGCGTCGGACCGAGCCGCTGCCACTTCTGGGCAGCCGTTTCGCCCATCGCATCACTGAAGGAGACTGGGAATCATGATCGCTGCTGTGCAATCCGTCCCCACCCCGAACGAAGTTCAGGAGGCGGCCCGAGAGCGGGCCGCGATCGATGATTCGACGCGAATACCAGTGCTGACCTTCTTCGCCGCTGCCGTTTTCTGGTTGCTGGTCGGAACGATCCTGGCCATCATCGCCTCCATTAAATTGCACATGCCCGAGTTTCTCGCGGATTGGTCGTGGCTCACCTTCGGCCGCGTCCGCCCTGCCCATCTGGATGCCGTCGCGTTCGGCTGGTTGTTCAACAGTTGCTTCGGCACGCTGGTTTGGCTGATGGCTCGACTCTCCCGCGTCGAACTCCGCAACCCCGCCATGCTTCTCATCGGTGCCGCCCTGTGGAATCTGGGAACACTGATCGGCGTCATCATGGTGTTGGCGGGGTTCAGTACCTCCGTCGAGTGGCTGGAATTCCCCCGCTGGGTCCAGCCCATTCTCGTCGCCGGCTATGTCCCCATCGCGCTCTGGACCATGCTCATGTTCCGCGACCGTCGGGAACCGCATGTGTATGTGACGCAATGGTACATCATCGGCGCGATCTTCTGGCTGCCGTGGCTTTACCTGGTCGCCACCACCTTGCTTTTTTGGTTCCCAGTTCGTGGCGTCACGCATGCCACCATTCTCTGGTGGTTCGGCCACAACGCGATTGGTTTGTTTTTCTCGACGATTGGCATCGGAGCGATTTACTACCTGATCCCGAAAGTCATTGGACGACCTGTCCACAGCTATTACCTGGGTCTGATCGGCTTCTGGTCGTTCGCCATCTTCTACAACTGGGCCGGCACGCATCACCTGATCGGCGGACCGCTCCCGGCCTGGCTCGTGACCGTCGGTGTGATCGGCAGCATGATGATGTTCATTCCCGTGGGGGCCACGGCCATCAATCATCATCTGACGATGGTCGGCCACTTCGGCAAGCTCCGCACGAGTCCCACATTGCGCTTCACTGTCTTCGGAGCCATGATCTACACCGCGTCCAGTTTCCAAGGATCGCTGGAATCGCTCCGCGAAGTGAACCGCGTCACACACTTTACGCATTTCACGGTGGGGCACGCACACCTCGGACTGTATGGCTTTTTCACCATGGTGATGTTCGGAGCTTTCTACTACATCGTGCCACGCCTGACCGGTTGGGAGTGGTATTCCTCGCGCCTGATCCGCGTGCATTTTTGGACCACGGCCTTGGGCATCCTTCTCATGTTTGGGGCCCTGACAATCGGAGGGTGGCTGCAAGGCGTGGATCTGGCGTATCCCGGGCCGGACGGTAAACCGGTCCCCTTCATGGAGATTGTCGCCGCGATGAAGAAATATCTGCATCTGCGAAGCATCTCCGGTGTGATGATTCTCGCGGGGCATATCGCCTTTGCGGTGTTGTTTGTCTTGAACGTATTGCGCTATGGTCGGCAGCGTGTCGGCCCGACGTTATTAGCCCCTGAGTCGGCTGCCGAACAAGTTCCGGTCGCGGTCTCTTGAGGCGAAAGCGGGAGGGAGAGACAATCATGAATCGAGGCCCGCTGATTTTCCTGGGCGTATTCCTGACATTCTTGGCCGGCTGGTTGCTGCTGGTCGCCTCGCCCTACTACCAGTTTGAAAGGGTCGAGCCTTACCAAATCGAGGGCACGAACGAGGAATACCCTCGCCCCCTGACCGGGCTGGCCGTCCAAGGCATGCGCGTGTATCAACGCGAAGGATGCGTGTATTGTCACTCGCAGCAAGTGCGGTCGGAAGATTTCGGAACCGACATTGCTCGGGGCTGGGGCGATCGTCGGAGCGTGCCCCGCGATTATCTGAAACAGCAGCCGGTGTTGCTGGGCACCAGTCGCACGGGACCAGACCTCGCGAACATCGGCGTGCGCCAGCCCGACGAGACGTGGCACCATTTGCACTTATATGATCCGCAGATCACGTCGCCGGGGTCGGTGATGCCCCCGTACCGCTTCTTGTACATCAAGCGGAAGATCGATGGCAAACGCTCGCCCGACGCTTTAAATCTGCAAGGCCCCTACGCTCCGCCGGATGGTTATGAAATCGTCCCCAGCGACGATGCGAAAGCCCTGGTCGCCTACCTGAAGCAACTGAAGCAGGATGTGCCGCTGGAGGAAGCCAACCGATGAACACGGCATCCGAAGAAAAAAACCTCGCGGAGCACGGCGAACTCTACGACGTACAAGCGATGCATGCTCCCATCATGCGGGAGCGAGCGGAGCCGCGGGATGGCTATGAGCCGATCCACCCTGTTTGGGCGTTGCTTTTTGGTGCATTCCTGTTTTGGGGGGGTTGGTATCTGGGCCGTTACTCCGGTGATTTCCGCGTCGACGTCTTGGACGAGAAGAAAAGCCTCGGGGCGGCAGCGGTGGCGGCACAACCGATCGACCCCGTCGTGCTCGGAGAGCGCCTCTATCAGGGGCGCTGTCTGGCCTGTCACCAAGCCGATGGCAAGGGCCGACCCGGGCAATTTCCACCCTTGGCTGGCTCCGAATGGGTACTCGGACCACCCGCCACGCTGGCCCGCATCGTGCTCCACGGTCTGCAAGGCAAAATCAACGTAAATGGGGAAACCTACAACGGTCAAATGCCGGGAATGGCCTCGCAATTGACCGATGCCCAAATCGCCGCCGTCCTCACCTACATCCGCCAAGCCTGGGGGAATCAAGCGGATCCTGTCGAGGGAAAAGTGGTGGCTGCCGCCCGACAGGCAACCAGCGCCCGAAAAACTCAGTGGACGGTGGCCGAGCTGGAACAACAACCGAAGGAAGACCCCCTCCCCGCGACCACGGCGGGTAGCGTGGAGCCGGGCAAAGCTCCGCCGGCGGCAACCCCTCCAGCGACCAAGACGCCGAAGAATAATTGAGCCTCGGCCATGACAAGCGTTTGTACCACCACCTGCACCACCACTCCGACGACGGCCGGCACCGCCGTCCGACTCGCCGGAGCCGCCCTGCTCACCATGCAGGCGATGGTACTCGGTTTGGCCGTGAATCTCACCCCGCCGAGCGATTTTTTCACCCGCCATGTCTTGCAAACGATGGTGTTGGCGGCGACCGCAGCGACCGTTGCCTTGTTGGGAGCGCCGCTGTTCCGGGTGGCGTGGGAAGAACTGCGACACGGGCGCGTGACCGTCGAATTGCTATTCCTGACCACCGCCTTGGGAGCGTTCGCCGCCTCCATGCAATCGTATCTCGCCGGTGAGGGCCCCATCTATTTCGAGGTCATCGGCATCTTGCTGGTGGTGTACAGTTTCGGTCGGCTCATTCTCGACCGGCAAAAGCAGTCAGCCGTCGGAGCCGCCCGTGCCTGGGAGTCGGCGTTGTCCGTCGCTCGACGAGGAACCGGTGAGGTCGTCCCGGCAGGAGAAATCCAGTCCGGCGATGTCGTCGAAGTGCACGCCGGCGAACTCATCCCCGTCGATGGGATCATTCGGCAAGGGATGGGGTTCGTCGCGGAATCCGCCATTAGTGGCGAGCCGTTTGCTGTTGTCCGACGACCCGGCGATCGAGTCCTCGCGGGGAGTGCTTCCACCGATGCTGTCTTCCTGATCGAGGCAACTGTGCCGGGCGCTCATCGGCAAGTCGATCGGTTGATCGCCGCCGTCGAGTCCGCTCGCCTGCGACCCGGATCGCTCTCTCAACTGGCCGATCGGCTCACCCGCTGGTTTCTCCCCGTGGTCTTGATTGCCGCTTTCGGGACGTTCATCTACTGGACTTGGGCCGACCAATGGCGGACCGGCCTGTTCCATTCCATGTCAGTCCTGCTGGTGGCGTGTCCGTGTGCTTTGGGTCTTGGCACGCCCCTGGCCATCTGGACGGCCCTCAGCGAGTTGGCACGCCGCGGACTCATCACTCATTCGGGCGATACCATCGAGCGCTTGGCGACGGCGGATCGAGTCGTCTTCGACAAGACAGGAACCCTCACCGACGATGCCCTCCATCTCGTGGACTTGGCGACGGCCCAGGAGGGCCCTGAACGGGAGAAACTGTTGGGCTGGTTGGCGCTCGTCGAAGCTAGAAGTCGCCACCCGATTGCAAAGGCATTCGTCGCGTGGAACCAAGCCGCTGTCCGACCCGCGGCCTCGGTAGCGCAGTGGCGGGCCGTGCCCGGACAGGGTATCGAGGCAGTGATCGTCGCCAACGGCGAGGAACATCATTTGCGGATCGGCCGACCAGAGTGGATCGCCCGCGATGCCTCGTCCTTGTTGTCGCTGTTGCGGATTGCGGAAGGGCACCGCATCGACCTGGAATGTGATGGTCAACTCGCTGCGGTGGCCATCCTACACGAGAAAGTCCGGGCGACGGCCGCTGTCGCTCTCGACCGGCTTCGATCGTTGAACCTTCCCGTCGAAGTGTGGACAGGAGACCAGCAACATCGGGCCGTCGCCTTGGTTGAATCTGTCTCGCCCGACGGCGACCCGCGGGTCCGTGCCGGATTGCTTCCCGAGGAGAAACGGCAACTCGTGACGGACGCATCGGCGGGAGGTGGCCGCGTCCTGTTCATCGGCGATGGGCTCAACGACGCCGGGGCATTAGCACTCGCTCATGTGGGAATCGCTTTAGCCAGCGGGACGGACTTGGCGAATGAAGCCGCACCAATGACGCTGACTCATGACGACCTGCGTGCCATTCCGGACGCGATTGCGGTCTCCCGCTCCGCCGTGGCCCGCATGAAGCGGATTTTGCTCCGTGCCGCATCCTACAATCTTGCCGGGATTTCACTGGCCGCTCTGGGCTACTTGCACCCCGTCGCTGCCGCGTTGCTGATGGTCGGTTCCAGCGTCGTGGCGGCGTGGTCGGCCAGTCGCGTTTGTCACACCGACGAAACAGAAAGCGTCGTTGGTCGGACTCGTTTCCTGACCGGCCGATCTTTGGTCCACGCCCTCGGCTTCGCCTTGCAAGGGCCCATTTGGGCGGGCATCTTCGGCATGTCGGAGCAGGCGGCGATTCT
>CAKZUU010000082.1 GCA_937922175.1 uncultured Gemmataceae bacterium | reverse complement strand
TCGTTCAGGATTTCGATGCCCAGGACGATGTGGCCGACCAATTGACCTTCATCGGTGTAGGCCAGTCCACTCGCCGAACTCAATTCACGGACTTTGCCGATGTCGTGCAGAAACATTCCCATTAGCAACAAGTCGCGGTCGATGCCGGGGTACAAAGGGGCGATTCGGTGGCCAACTTCCATCAGATTGACGACGTGTTCCAACAGCCCCCCGAGGTAGGCATGATGATGTCGAACGCCGGCGGGGATGCGAGCGAAGAGGGCCATCAACTCTTGATCAATCAGAAAGCACTCCGCCAGCGCTTTCAGATGCGGATTCGTCAAACTGCGAAGAAAACTGCGAAGTTTCGCAAGCAGTTGATCGACGTCCTGCTCCGTGTGGGGCAAGAAATCAGCGGGATCAACGGAGGCGGGATCGACCCGCTGAAAGCTCGAAATGATGAGTTGAAGGGCGCCCTGGAAGAGTTGCACCCGACCGCGGATGGCGAGGAAGTCGCCTTTCTCGAAAGCGCGGGCTTGTTGTTCGGTGACGTTCCAGAGCCGGGCGGGGATGACTCCGGAGCGATCACGGAGGTCCAAATGAAGGTACGAGGTACCGTTGCGCGTGGGGCGGACCTGTTTTTCCGACACCAGATAGATTTCGTCGATGGAGTCGCCGTTGCTCAGATCGTGCACAAAGCGGCGTGGCATGGAGACCTCAGAACCATCGCAGCAGCCCGACGTCGAGGGCGAATTTGTCAATGAGCCGGTCCCTTGCCTGACGGCGGCTGAGTTGGCAGTGTACAGACACCATCACGGCACGGCACGAGTCGGTACCGACGTTTGGCGATCCAAAGATAAACTCGCTGGCCGAGGTACGGCACACCGGGCAAGTACAGCAGGGGGGCTACCAACCACAAAAGAGGAAGCCGCCAGGCCATCCAGCGAAAAGCTCCGAAACCATGGTGCAAACGATCTCGCTTCGGCGTGACCAGGTGCATCTCCTCCATCAGTCGCTCCTCATGCAGAAGTACAGGACTCGGAGGCCAGGCGTCACGATCTCGGGCGTCTTGAAACGTCAACCGATCACGCCAATCAAGTCGGCGAAGGATTTCGATCGATTTGCGGCAGAAAGCGCATTGGCCATCGAATAGGACGACGGCCTTCATCGAATCGGTCGGAATCGCGACGGGCGATGAGCCGGTCATAAAGTCACCTCAGTCACATCGATCACCATATTGTACCGCGCCGACGCCCGTAATTGCCGGTCGCTGACCTCGCCCGCCTTTTTTCACCGCATCTTAACCTGTACGATAACGCCACGACGGAGCTTCAGACCGATCGCCAAACTTGACTTGACTCGGGCGAGAATCACTTGCAATGGCAGCGACTCGGAACATCCTGGCTTTTGATTTGGGCGCGGAGAGTGGTCGTGCGATGTTGGGGGCATTCGACGGCGAGAGGCTGTTGCTGCGCGAGATCCATCGCTTCCCCAATGTGCCGGCGCTGACTCTTGACTCTCTTCATTGGGACGTTCTTTTCCTTTTCAATCAGCTTCTCGAAGGTCTTCGACTGGCTCGGACCCAGGCGGATTTGTCCAGCGTCGGCATCGATACTTGGGGAGTCGATTTCGGACTGCTCGGTTCCGATGGCGGCCTGCTCAGCAACCCGCGGCATTATCGAGATCCGCACACCGAAGGTATCATGGATCAGGTATTCCGCGTGGTTCCACGCGGGGAGATTTTCCGGCGCACCGGCATTCAGTTCCTGCGATTCAACTCGCTGTTTCAGTTAATGGCGTTGCAACGGAATCGCTCTCCGATCCTCGACGTCGCTTGCCATTTCCTGATGATCCCTGACTTGTTGAACTATTGGCTCACGGGCATCAAGGTAAACGAATTCACCAACGCAACGACGACTCAGATGGTGAGTCCCTTGAGCCGTCGTTGGGATACGGATCTCGTGAAGCAACTGGGATTGCCGGAGCGCATCTTGGGGACGCTGGTCGAGCCGGGCACCGTCTTGGGGCCGCTACGGCCGCGAGTCGCCTCGGACTGCGGCATCGCTCCTGTTCCCGTCATCGCACCCGCCACGCACGACACCGGATCGGCGGTGGCAGCAGTTCCAGCCCGTGGCGATGACTGGGCTTTTATCAGTTCCGGCACGTGGTCCCTCATGGGGGCGGAGCTGCCCCAGCCGATCGTCAACGAGGCCGTGCAGGATGCCAACTTCACCAACGAAGGGGGCGTGGGACAAACGGTTCGTTTTTTGAAAAACATCTCGGGTCTGTGGTTGGTCCAGGAGTGCAAGCGAAGTTGGGAAAAAACGGGCCGAAATTACCGTTACGACGAATTGGCACGATTAGCGGCCGAAGCTCCTCCTTTCGTCAGTTTGATCGATCCGGACGATCAGGCCTTCCTCTTGCCATCGGATATGCCGCGAGCGATGGCCGAGTTCTGCCAACGAACAGGACAGCCAGTGCCGGTCGAGCCGGGGGCGTTCATTCGGTGTGCCCTGGAGAGTCTGGCGCTCCGTTATCGATGGGTTTTGGAGAAGCTCGAAGCTTTACTGGGCCGGCGTTTGGCGGTGATTCACGTGGTCGGTGGGGGAAGTCAAAATGAGTTGCTGTGCCAATTGACAGCCGATGCGTGCAATCGGCCGGTGT
>CAKZUU010000081.1 GCA_937922175.1 uncultured Gemmataceae bacterium | reverse complement strand
AACGACGAGATTCCGTCGGATTTCACCGATCAACGTCGTGTCGGTGGAGAGGGAAGGCCGAGCCAGTGAGCGGCTCAACACGATGGTTCCCTGCCGGACGATTAGAAATTCGCCCCACCTCTCTGTCCGCGCCAACAACGCGAACGCCGCGTCCTCCGTCTCAGGGGGCGGAACCACTCGGTTTCGGATCGCGAGCCCACACCCGGCAAGCAACGCGAACGGCCGCGGAGTAACCGCCGACAATTTCAAATTGGCCGACTCTGCCAGCCGCCGATAGGCGTTGACCAAGTCCCGCCGCGCCGAGAAGACCTGAACCCTGCGTCCTTCTGCGCCGACTGGCCCCATCGGAACATAGTCCAACAGCACCTCGTCGGCATTCTCCGCAAGCTCCTTGAGCGCTTGAAAGCGGACTAACGGGGGCTCTTCGTTTTCTGCAACGCGGGGAATGCGAAGCTCCTTGACCACGACGCGGTCGCGGCCCAGAATCGCCAAGAGAGGTGCCGGCGTAATTTTTTCTTGCTTCAACCGCTCCCGCAAGGCGCGACCGATGTCAGGAGCGCTGTTCAGGGTAACGGAACTTCCCCCTTCGAACTGGAACCACCGTTCCAGCCGCACCTCTCGCCCTTTCACCTGACCGGCCAACACGTAAACGACAGCCGAGTCGGCATCGATCGCCAAAAATCTTGCCAAGGGCCCTCTCGCTTTCTGCCCCATCAAGGCCGCTCTCTCCTGGCGGCCCGCCGGAGCTACCTATCGCAAATTGTACCCGCGTCCCAGGTCCCCCAAATCACGCCACATGACAATCCTGGGACGACCATGGTTCCGATCGATCACGGCCTCCACTCGCGCCGTCGGCCCTCGGTCTCCCAGGTAACCCAACGACTGGACCCGGTAGACCTGCGCTCTCGTTGTGATGTATCGCTCCAGCCTCTTCATTTTCTCAATCGTCAGACTGGCATCGAGCAACAGCCACGCGGTCGTTTGGAATCGGCTGTTCGATGCCTCTCCCGATCCAAGGGCCGGACGAAGTTCCACGATGCTCCGAACGTCGGCATCCGTCATGCCTGGAAGGCAGGCTAAGACCTCTTCCGGGGCCGTCAAAACGTTGATCCGTGCCGGCAACTCCGTCTCACGCTGCGTCGTCGTTTTGTCCAATAAAATCGGTAAAAGCGTCTCCAAACGTCCCCGGTCGACCATCGGGCTCCGACAGCGGAGTGTGCGCGACCTGCCCTCGACCGTCACGGTCCAATACACTTCCGCTTCGATCAAATCAAATCGGGAACCGATTCGCCGGGGTTGGCTTCGGCCGCTCGCAAGCACCTCGTTGACCTTCGCGCTGACTTCCTCGGCAGAGGCATCGGTTACCGGCCGGTTTCCCGTTGGCGCATCGGTCGACTGCGTGCGGTACAGGATGATGAAGTGGGCCAATTCCTCGTCCAGAGCCTGTCGCAACTGATCCGCCAGACGCGCGATGTCCGTATCGTTCAGATTGATCCGCGGTTCACCTTGCGAATCGACGTTTATCTCGCGCGAGTAGATCGTCAGGTACGCGGCCCAGCCCGGCTCCCAGCCGTTGCCATCGTCCTCGCCCGAATCCTCGATTCCATTTCGATTCCGGTCGGTTCCGAACAGCAACTCGGGCGTCACCCCACGGACAAGAAGAAGCTCCTCGACGCTGTCCAATGGGCCGTTCTTGCACCGATACGACGGCGTCCCCCCCAGGTATGACTGGCTCTCCGCCCCGAACGGCCGAGGGTTGTCATCTGGATCAATCCAATCGATGATCGCATCGGCGACTTCCTCGGTCATGTTGGGAAGTTTCATGAGCATCTGATAGGCGATCTGACCGCTCGTATCCAATCGCAGGAGGGCGTTCAAATTAATTTTCGACGCTTCGTCGGTGAGTCCAAAACGATAATCGCGTGTGGACAAACGCTCCCCGCGGGCAAACGGAGCGACGATGCTGTATTGGCCGTCTTCGCCGACCGGAACCTGGTGGAACCGCGATTCGTTATCGTATAACTCATCCGGTGTTACCTCTGAATTCGCCAACAGAGCCGCGACGGCATGAATCCCGGAGTTGGCGCAGGCTTTCGCTCGTACCTGCCGCAACGCGCTGTCCGCCGCCGTCTGCTCCTGCGACATCAACTCTGAGTACTGGTAAGCCGCCAGGCTCAACAACACAACGACCAGGAGCACGGCATACAGGACCATGCCGCGACGTGAGTCCACAGAAAATCGGCGATCTCGTCGATCAACACGCATGCGTTCGATGTCCCCTCAAGGCTGGGCATCTCCATCCGATGAGGCGTCCCCCGCCGCGGCCGGCAATGCAATCACGTGCCGGACGTCACGGATCCGGCCCGACGCTTCCCGCAAACTCAGCAAAATCTCGATGGCGCGAGGCGGACCTTTCGGCGTCGATCCGTCGGCGGATGTCTCTGAACCCTCCCAACTGGTTTGCCAGCTCGAACCATCGAAATACGCCAACTGGAAATCCACCACTTCTTCCGCAATGATGGTCGTTAACTCATCGACTTCGTAGGGATCCGAATCGACAGCATCGGAAGTCACCAGGCGCACTTCTTGCCGCGCCAAGCCGCGGTCCGGAACCAGGAAATAAGTGATCCGCCTGACATCGCTCAACGGCGACGGGGTGACAGTGCCATCGTCTGGAGGAGAAATCACTTGCCCCTCCAAACGGGTCACGAAGACGGCGATGCGAGTCGAATCGCCGCGAACACCCACACTGAACTTGACGGGGGGGGCCTCTTCGATGACGCCTTCGGGGCTCTCCGTACCGCTCGTCGGCGAACTGCTCGATCCGCCGGAAGGCGAGCCTGGGCCGCCGCTCTGACCACTACTCATTTGACCACCGCTCGTGGATCCCCCCGGGGTCGCGCCGGAGACCGCCCCAGCGCTATTTGAAATCGTCGGTGCCGCCGGAGCCAAGCTGGGCATCAGATCCATGCGGATCCGGCTGCACAACGCTCGAGTTAAAGTGCTCTGTTCGACGGCAGCTCGTCCCTCTTCCATCTCCCGTAACTGCACCTCAATCGCGACATACAGTGCCGCCATCATGATGACGGCGATGATCGACGCCAGCATCACCTCCAAGAGGGTAAAACCCCGACGACTTTGGCCAATCCGCCTCATGGTCAGGGTCCTCCTTGAGACGATGTCGTTGACGACGACCCCGACGAAGGAGATTCGATCCCCCCGCGCTGAGCGGGATCAAGGACGAGTTGCGTGGCACTCCAGGACGACGAGGGTTCCGGGGAAAATGTCACCGTGACTTTCACCCGATACAGGCTCGGCTCGGATTCTGGCTCCACCGTCATGGACCAGACCCAATCCGGCTCGTCCTCGAACGCTGCCTCGCTGGTCGAAATCAGAGGCTCGACCCCCGCAGCGACCTCACTCAATTTGCTTTGCAAGAGTTGAGCCGCTCGGTTCATCCGCTGACTCTCGATGGCTTGGCGCGACGAAACGGACAACAACTGCGTCAGTCCGACGAGCGCCACGAGGAAGATCGCCGAGGCCAGCACGACCTCAAGCAGCGAAAAGCCCGACCGAGCGGCGGCCAAGTGCCTCATCGATTGGCCCCCATCAACAAAACGTGTGTGCTGATCGCGCCCGTCAAGCTGCGGATGCGGATCTCGACGGGTCGGTTTCCCGGGCGCTCGAGCCGAATCACACGATCGTCGCTGCACGAACCATCGGGAAGAAAGACCACGAGGCGCGTCCAACCGTCGGAGGTGCCCATCCCACGGTCATCCACGACCTGAACAACGATGTCGTCAGGCAGAGCGTCTTCGAGTTGTAAAGGTGATGCGTCACCTACCTCGTCGCCCGCGACGCCACTGCCATCGCTCCAGAATTCAGAATTATCGGGCAAAATCCGATAACCACCCGAGTTGGACTGGATCTCAAAACGGTATCGACGACCCTCTTCAATGGCACGTGACCGAGCCAGTGCGAATCGGCCCCGTAGTTGATCGGCCGCCGCTTGCACCCTCAAATCGCCGTACATTGTTTCGATTGACGGGTAGGCAATCGCAGCGAGCATGGCAACGATGGCCAGCACGAGCATCAATTCGAGCAAGGTGACGCCACGACGACCCGCCATCGGACCAACTCCCGCGTGCATCTCACCGTTGGCGCACCATTTCCCAATTACCGATCACCTGACCATCGGGCGTGGTCGTCCAGATGTCGGGATTGCGCCCGCCGTTGTTGGGTCCCGACGGATCGTATTGGTACGGCCTTCGCCACGGGTCGTACAATGCAGCTTCAGACTCCACGTAGGGCTTGGTGCTGCCGTCACTGGGTTGCCACAGTTCCGTCAACGTTTCCGGAAAATCTCCATTTCGGATCTTGTACGCCGTACAGGCGGCCGTCAGCGTGCGCAAATCTGCCTGAGCACGGTTCGCGTTGGCGTCATCGAGGTAACGGAAAACAAAGATGCTGGCAGTCCCGGCAAGAATGACCAGGATCGCGACGACGACCAAGACTTCCATGAGCGTGAAGCCTCGACGCAAGGCACGAGATCGAATTTGATTTTGAATCTTCATGCGACGAACTCCTCCCTTATGCAGACATTTCCTCTGGCTCCGTCGGTCAGTTTAGACGCCCCCCGAATGAAGAGGCGATGAGAGAACCGCCTCGGACACCTGCTTGACGGTGCTGCCCATCTTGAAGATGGGTAGCATCAAGCCGGCGACGACGACAAGCACCACTGCCGCCATGACCAGGAGCATGACCGGCTCCAGCAAGCGGACAAACAGTTCCAGTTGTCGGGCCGTCCTCTTCTCTAAACTGTCGGCAATTTCGACGAGAACCGTCTCCAAGCTGTTCGACTCCTCAGCGATGGCGATCATTTCGACGATGTCGCGTGGGAAGTAGGGACAGGCCCCCAGCGGAGCCGCCAGTTTCGCCCCTGCCGTGACATTTTCCGCCGATCGCTCGATGGCGGCGGTCAATACCCGGTTCCCCGTCGAGTCCTTGGCGATCTCCAACGAGCGTAAAATCGGGATCCCGTTGTGGAGCAAGGTGCCCAAAATCCGGGTGAAACGGGAAATCCCGAGATTCAGAAAAATCTTACCCGCAGCTGGAATACGCAGTTTCAAGCGGTCGTACTGATAGCGTATCCTCGGCGTCATGCCCTTCGTCCGGAAGAGGATGAATGCCCCGACAAGCACGCCGAAGCCCAGCAATCCCCAAGGCCACATGAAATGGCTCAACGCGATCAGCCAAGTTGTCAGCGCTGGCAGTTCTCCTCGCTCTCGAAGTCGGGCGAAGATCGGTTCAAAGCGCGGCACGAAGACGATGATCAAAACATTCAGGACGATGAAACCGATGATGGCAAGAAAAACAGGGTAGGCCAAGGCCCCGACAACTTTGGCTTTGAGTTCCTCTTGATGTTCGGTGAAATCGGCGATTCGTTTGAGAACGTCTTCGAGGAAGCCGCCCTCTTGCCCGGCCCGAACCATGCTGATGGCCAATTCATCGAAGACTTTGGGGTGTTGAGCCATTGCCTGGGCCAGGCCGGTCCCCTCGGCTACCTTGGCACGAACATCGCGGACCGCGGCTTGCAGGTTTGGGTGCGCGTTCATGCGTTCGAGGATGTCCAACGAGCGCAGAAGCGGCACGCCAGAACGCAAAAGGTCCGCCAGTTGAGAGTAGAAAACCGCCATGTGCCGGGCTCGGACTCCCCCGCCCAACCGACCCACCGTGCGGTGAATCGGGGTGATTCGAACGGGGTACAGACCCTTAGCGTCCAACTGAGCGGCGATCTCGCGCTCACTGTTGCCCGACAATTTGCCCGTGCTGCGCTGTCCCGTGGCCGAGATCGCTTCGTAGGTGAATTCCGCCATCCGATTCTCGCTCAATTCGTCGCCGTTCGGCACTGCGGTCGACGCGTGCTGGCGCGTCCGATCCCGATCACATCACAATGTCCCCGGCGGTCACCCGAGCTACCTCGTCGACCGTGGTGATCCCCATCAGCACCTTGCGCCAACCATCCTGTCGCAGGGTGATCATTCCGTTCTTTAGAGCCTCGCGGCGAATGGCAGCGGCATTGACCCGTTGCACCACCATTTCACGGATCGCGTCCCCTGTTACCATTAACTCATGAATCCCCGTGCGGCCGCGGAAACCCGTTTGCCGGCAAGATCGGCAACCTGCCCCACGCCAGAGCGTGATCGTCGGTTGCGAACGATCCTCCACGGGAAAATCACTTGGAAGATCGACGACGGGGATCTCAAATGCCTCCTTGCAGTTGGGACAGATGGTTCGGACCAGTCTCTGCGCCATCACCCCCTCAACGGTGCTTCCGACCAAGAACGGCTCCACACCCATATCGATCATGCGGGTGAAGGCGCTCGGTGCATCATTGGTATGCAACGTGCTGAAAACCAGGTGACCCGTCAACGAGGCTTGGATCGCCGCCTCTGCCGTTTCTAAGTCGCGCATTTCGCCGATCAGGATCACATCCGGGTCGTGCCGAAGGATGCTGCGCAGCGCCGCCGCAAAGGTCAAACCGATTTTTGAGTGAACTTGGATCTGACTGATACCCGGCTGTTGATATTCGACCGGATCCTCAACGGTGATGATCTTCAACGTCTCGTCTTTGATTTCATTCAGCGCCGAATACAGGGTTGTCGATTTCCCCGAGCCTGTGGGCCCGGTGACCAACACAATCCCGTGGGGTAGATCAATTAGTTTTTTGAACGTCGTGTAAATGTCGGGCAGCATGCCAACATTGGCCAAGTCAAAGACCATTCGGCCTTTGTCCAACAAGCGCATGACGACCCCCTCGCCATGAATCATGGGGATGATCGACACGCGAACATCGATTTCCCGACCCTGCACTTTCATCTTGATTCGGCCGTCTTGCGGCAGGCGTCGCTCGGCAATGTTCAATCGAGACATGATCTTGATGCGGCTAATGATCGCCGCCTGAAACCGCACAATCTCCGGCGGAAGAATCTGCGTTTGCAACAAGCCGTCGATCCGGTAGCGGATGATCAGAGATTTTTCCTGCGGTTCGATATGGATGTCGCTGGCTCGCTCGTTGGCCGCTTCAATGAGGATCTGGTTGACCAGCCTGACCACGGAGGCTTCCTGCGCTTCCTTTGCCAACTCGCTGTCGTCCGCTTCGATCCCCTCTAGCAGTTCAACTTCTTCCTCACCTCGTTCTTGGACCAGGGCCGTCACCGTGTCACCGCCAACGCCAAAATGCAACTTGATCTGCCGAGCGATTTCTCGCGGGCTTGCCAGTACCGGGTGGATGTGCAAACCGGTCAGCGTTTGTAATTCGTCGAGGGACGTGACGTCGAACGGATTACCGGTCGCCACGACCAGAGTGCCGTTGTCACGGGCCAACGGCATCAAATTGCGCCGATGCACGAGACGTTGCGGCATCGACGCGAGTGTCTGTGAGTCGATTTTCATTTGTGACAGATCGACCAATTCAAGGCCGAACTCCTCGGCCAGGGCCGTCAGGACCGCCTCTTCTTTGACAAAACCCCGATCGATGAGGATTTCGTGAATGGGTCGATCGGGGAGGGAGGCGGCCAATTCGGTAACCCGAGCCGAATCGGCTTCGGTCAACAAGCCTTTCTGCACAAGCCGCTGAACCAATTGCATCGTTGGGGGCCTCGTTCCGGGGCATCGGTGGGTTTCGCAAACAAACCCCGGCGATATATACAAAGTATCGCCCAGCCGCCTCACATTCCAAGCGTCGGAACCGCTTCTCAGCGAGATTTCATAAGTTCTGGTCGCACTTCCGGGATGAATCCGCCGCCTCGAGACACCTTTCGGACGAGGATTCGGGCTTTGAGGATAACGCCGAATGAGCAGACGTGGGCGTGGGGGAGAGGCGGTTTGAACGTTCGACGATTTGTTGAATGGCCCACCGTGCCGCCTCTCGAATCACTGGGTCGCTGTCTTGGCAACATTTTCGCAGCGGTTCGAGGGCGCGAAGATCGCCCCGCTCTCCGAGAATCACGGCTGCATTCCGGACGAGTCCCTGTCGTTTGGTCCGCTGCAAGGCCGTGCCACGAAATTGCCTCTGAAACGTCTCTTCGTCCAACTGCACGATCTGGAGAGCATCGAACCACTCAACGTCCGCGGTCGCGTGCCGGTTCCAGGGGCAGACCTCCTGACAAACGTCGCAGCCGAAGAGCCAACCATCGAGATCGGCGCGGAGGTCTTGGGGGATCGGACCGCGCAACTCGATCGTGAGATAGCTGATGCAACGTCGGGCATCGAGGCGACCCGGTTCGACAAGGGCCGACGTCGGGCAGGCGGTCAAACACGCCGTACACGTCCCGCAGTGGGTCGCGACTTGAGGCGAGTCCGGTGTCAGTTCCAACGTCGTCAACAATGCCCCGAGGAAGAGATAGCTCCCCAAACGCTTGTTGATGAGCATGGCATTTTTGCCGATCCAGCCTAAACCCGCCCGACGGGCAAAATCCCGCTCTAACAAAGGTGCGGTATCGACGACGGCACGACCGTCACAGTTTGGAACTTCGCTCTTTAACCAAGCCAAGAGACGGTTCAGCCGTTCTTTAAGAATTTGATGGTAATCCCTCCCGACAGCATATCGGGAGATTTTGACGGGGATATTCGATTCCGTTTCTGGCTGGGTCGGAATCCCGGCACATCCCGTACGATCGTGCTTCGGCTGAGCCGACATGGAGGGAGAGGCATTTCGATCGCTTTGGAATTGGGCGTACTCCATCCCCACCATAATCACGCTGCGGACAGTGGGCAGAATCGAGCGAGGATGCTGTCGCCTCTCGGGATGATCGACCATAAACCGCATTTCGCCGGCAAAGCCCGCATTGACCCACGATTGGTACAGCGCGAAGCTATCCGCGTCCGACGCCGGTGCAATCCCCACGAGCGAGAAGCCCAAGGCGTGCGAATTTTCCCGAATGGCCTCTTCCAGTACACCCATGCTGTCATTATGATGCCATCGCTCCGTGACTTGCAAAAAGAACTTGAATGAGGACGACGCGCAGCTCGTCCACAATGGCGAGGGGTTTTTCCCTCGCGGCAAGTTGGAGCTGTGATTCGGGTATTTACTCAACAAGGAGCGAGGTACAATGCGCAAGTGGATCGCGGCAACCGCGGCGACGATGGCGTTGATGGGCGTCGTGTGCTCGGTTCAAGCTGTCGAGAAAAAGACGATCAAACAGGTCATGAAAGCGGCCCACGGCGGTGGGGCGAACAGTCTGCTGGCAAAAGTCGCCGGTGGGAAGGGAACGAAAGAGGATGCTGAAAAACTGTTGGCTCTCTACGAAGACTTGGCAAAGAATGACGCTCCGCGCGGAAGTGCGGAAAAGTGGAAGGAGAAAAACGACGAAATTCTCAAGCATGCGAAAGCCATCGTCAATGGTGATGCGAGTGCCGGCGCCAAGCTGCGAGCCGCTACTAATTGCATGAAATGCCACAACGACCACAAGCCTGCCGATTGACCCTTTTTGTTCTCTCGTCTGACTCCGGGCGGGCCGGCAGTGTTGCCGGCTCGCTTCGCCCTTGAGAGTGATGATGACAGGTCCTGAATTGCTCGCGGGGCTTCGCCGGCTCGGGTTCACACACGTCGTTTACCTTCCCGACAGCGAGACGGGCCGATGGGACCAGGATCTCGCAGCTGCCGGCTCGCCTCGTTTGATACGACCAACTCGCGAAGGCGAAGCCATCGGCATCGCGGCCGGGCTGATGCTCGGTGGAGCAAAGCCTCTCGTCGTTCTGCAATGCACGGGGCTTTTTGAATCGGGCGACGCGTTGCGGAATGTTGTCCACGATCTGAAATTACCTTTGGTCCTGGTCGTGGGAGTGCGGGGATATCTCGCGTTCCGACAGGGCCAGAGCCAGGACACTTGCCCGGCATTCACCGAACCGATTCTGCAAGCCTGGCGGCTGCCTTACCATCTTCTCCAGCCCGCCTTTACCCGCGAGAGTTGGGAACAAGCGCTCGAATCGATCGTGACCAGTGGCAAAGCTGGTGCCGTACTTCTCCCGGAGTGACTCGTCGTGCCCATCTCTTTGTCCGACGCGCTGGCAGTCGTCGCTGACCATCGAGGCGATCGCATCGTCATCCCGACGATGGGCGCGATCAGCGTTTGGCCGCAACTGTCGGATGCTCCGAGTGACTTTTGCTACATGCCCTCCAGCATGGGTCAGGGAACGGCGCTGGCCTTGGGGTTGGCATTGGCGCAGCCGCAAAGGGGAGTGATAGTCCTGACCGGCGATGGAAGTTTGTTGATGAACTTAGGTAGCCTCGTCACGATCGCGCAGCACCCTGCGGATCTGTGGGTCATTTTGCTCGACAATGGTCAATACGAAATCACGGGAGGTCAACCGGTCCCCGGCGGTGGTCGGACGGATTATGCGTTGATCGCTCGGGGAGCCGGTCTCCCCCGGGTTTATCACTTTGAGGATGCCGACACTTGGCGTCAATCGGCTGGCGAGGTTTTTCGCGGAACGGGTCCGGTCTTCGTTTGGCTGCGTCTTTGTCCCCGGCAAGGACAACAAACTCCGAAACCTCCTCGACCGATGGCCGAGCAGATCGACCGACTTCGGCGCGAGCTCGGAGTTGAGCCGCGAGCGAAAAGCTAAGCTTTCTTGTCTCCCGCGACGCAAGCTCGGGATGAAAGGCCGCCTCATCCGCCGGCCGCTTGCACGATGGCAACGAAGGAGTCGACCTTGAGGCTAGCTCCTCCGACCAAAGCTCCGTCGACATCGGGTTGACGCATCAATTCCGCTGCGTTTTCCGGTTTGACGCTCCCGCCATACTGAATGACCAGCCGTTGAGCCGCTTCGCTGCCATACAATTGGCTGAAACGCCAACGAATAAAGACGTGAGCTTGCTGGGCTTGCTCGGCGGTCGCATTTCGGCCGGTTCCGATGGCCCACACCGGCTCGTAGGCGATGACCAGGTTCGGAATTTGATCGGCAGGGATCTCGCGGAGGCCCCAGGTCAGTTGATTGTCCAGCATCGACTCCGTCTGGTTCGCTTCGCGTTGTTCCAGCGTCTCGCCAACACAGAAGATGACGTGAAGCCCGTGCGCGAGTGAATGTCGCACCTTGCGATTGAGCAATTCGTCCTTTTCGCCAAGAATCGTTCGCCGTTCGCTGTGGCCAACGATGACATACCGACATCCGACGTCCGCGAGCATCTCGGCATTGACCTCGCCGGTGAACGCCCCTTGCGATTCGGGATAAACGTTTTGCGCCCCGACGGCGATGGACGATCCCTTGATGACCTCGCCGACCAGCGCGAGATAGGGGAACGGCGGACATAAAGCAACGTCGGCGCGGTCAAAATTTGCCAACCGTTCCCGAACACCACCGGCCAAGGTCCTCGCACCGGCGGATGTCATGTTCATTTTCCAATTTCCTGCGATGAACTTCCTCCGCGTCATGCCGTGATCTCCGACGGTTCAGGACAAAACTTTGTGGAAAAATTTCGCGAGCCCCTGGACGTCTCGCATCAGCGCGTCGAACTGGTCGGGGAGCAACGCTTGGGGGCCATCGGACAGGGCCCTTTCCGGACAAGTGTGAACTTCGATATGGATGCCATCGGCTCCGGCGGCCACTGCGGCCCGAGCCATCGGCGGTATGAGGTCGGGCCGACCCGTTGCGTGGCTCGGATCTACAATCACGGGCAGATGCGACTGGCCTTTGATATTCGGGACCGCGGCGAGGTCGAGCATGTTCCGCGTCGAGTCCTCGAAGCTCCGAACTCCTCGCTCGCACAAGACGACCTGGTTGTTCCCGCCGGCAAGAATGTATTCCGCCGACATCAGAAGGTCCTTGACCGTTGCGCTCATTCCCCGCTTGAGCAGCACGGGTTTGTTCGTCTGACCGACTTCTTTCAAAAGTTCAAAATTTTGCATATTTCGCGCGCCGATTTGAAGCATGTCGGCATAGCGATTGACCAACTCGACTTGTCGGGTGTCCATCACCTCGGTGACGATGGGCATTTGATACCGATTGCCGACGGCGCGCAACAGTCGTAATCCGTCTTCTC
>CAKZUU010000080.1 GCA_937922175.1 uncultured Gemmataceae bacterium | reverse complement strand
TCATCCGCCGGTGCATCTTGCCGCGGTGAACAATCTCGGCGTCTTGTACGAGGACAATGAGAGATACGACAAGGCGGCGGAATGTTATAACCGGATCCTGCGGGCCCAATTGAGCGACGAAGAGGCACGCGATCGTGCTCGATTGTTTTTGAAAGACGCGCAGGCCTCCACGACTCAATACTATCATTCCGACGAAGACCACACGACGGCCGCCTTCCGTCAGGTCCTGGATATTGCGGTGACCGACTTCGAGTTGTCGGTCCGAAGCCGTAATTGTCTGAAGAAGATGAACATTAAAACGTTGGGCGACCTGACTCGGGTGACCGAGGCTCAGTTGCTGGCGAGCAAGAATTTCGGGGAGACGTCGTTGGCCGAATTACGTGAAATCATGGCCAGCAAAGGTTTGCGGATCGGTCAGTCGCTGGAGCAGGGGGCGGCCTACGAGCCGCGCTCGCATCGGTCGCATCACTCGTCGCTCAGTGCGGAAGAGCAAGCCATCATGAACAAGCCGGTGATGGACCTCAACTTGTCGGTTCGCGCCCGGAAGTGCATGAACAAGTTGAATATCGGCACAGTGGGAGAGTTGTGCGCGCGGACGGCGGATGAGCTGCTCGAAGCGAAGAACTTCGGCATGACTTCGCTGAACGAGGTAAGGGAAAAGCTGGCGGCGCTGGGGCTGAAGCTACGGGGCGATTGACCTCGGCCGCTGCCGACGCGGCTCGTTCTTCAAACGCGCTCGCCGCCGTCCCGAGTCGGACCCGACTTCATCCCTTATGCAGGCAAATCCCCGGCTGGGTGCGGTCAGGCAATTCTCTGGGCGGCGGAAACGAGCTCCTTGAAGTAAGCCTCCAGGTCGCGGTTCCCGACTTTTCGGGCGACCTCGAGTCCGCCCTCGGCAAAGTTGAGAGCGCGTTTCCCTTGGCGAAGACTCAACATCGCCTCGGCGGCAGTGCCGCGATACTTCGGTTCGTTGGGCACTCGGTCGATAACCTCTTGAAAGGTCTGAGCGGCCTTTTCGGCGTCGCCTTTCTTGGCCAAAAGCTGAGCCCGCCGGACCTCGTAGTCGTTGCGACGAAGCCCTTGATTTCGTTCGGCGTCGGCTCGCAGTCCCGCCTCCACGAAGCGCAGTGCCTGCTCCCAATCGGCCTGGGTTTGCGCTTGATCGATCAGATACTTGTAAAAGGGGTACAAATCGGGTCGCTGCGGGTCTGCCGGTCGGGAAAGGATGGCATCGACGAATTTTCGAGCCAAAGGCCGGGCATCCAGATTGACGGCCATCCGAAACGCCCTCTCTAATTGCTCCCCGCTCAACGTATCGAGGTCCAATTCGGCGAGGTCGGCGGCGGACATGCTCGTGAAGTCGATCGCGGGGGGAGGTGGCTCCGTGTCCAAGTGCAAAAGTTGACGCAGACGCGAAAAGTCGTAGATCGGCTCGTCGCTGCTGCTGTCCTCCCGCTTCGCTTTGGGACGAGAGAACGCCAAAAGTTCCTCGCGAAACTGGATCAATCCGAGCAAGCGACGGCGAAAAGCGGTTTGCTCCGCAGCCTGACGCGGTGAGAGACCACCCAGGGCTTGAGTGGGCCGATTCAGCCACACCTCCTCGAAGAAGTGCATGACATGTTCGCGGAGCCGGCTGGGGTAATCGATGGTGAATTCGCCCGACGTTGGGAATAACATCGTTTCCAGGTTCACATCACTGAACCGTGCAGGTCGACGACTCGGCGTCTCTTCGAGGGCGACGGACATCTCCCCGGCCAGCGTGCGAAATTCCTGAACCAGCCTCTCCAGCGTGTCACGTTGGGACGAGGCGAAGCGAAGCTGATCGCGGATGATGGTCAGCGTGGCGACGGCAGGTAACGCGCTGGGGGCCGCGGCTCCGACGAGTCCGGTCGATTCTTGCAAGATGAACCCGGTGATCGTCGCGCTCGGTGGGTCATAATGCAGCGGGACGAAGCGGCTTTCTCGAATCCATCCCTGAATCAAACGAGAAATCGCATTCAAATCTCGGATCCGCCCGCCGACACTGTAATGGACGTAATCTGTCCGCTCCAAAACATCTTGACCCATGGCGAGGACTTGCATCAGCGCGGCAACGGGAACCGCCTTCGCCTCGTCACGTTCTTTTTCGATGTACTGCTCCCAGTGTTCCAAGGCCCGCGCATTGTCGCCCAGCCACGCCCGCAGCAAACCGGCGTTGTACCACGCCCATGGGTCCGCTTTGCGTTGTTTGACCACATTTTCGAAGTACCTCACCGCTTCGGAGAGACGCCCCGAGTTCCCTTTGCTGACGGCTTCATTCCATTCGGGAGGTCGTTTGGGTTCGTAACCGAGCAGACGGAGCTCCTGCCGGGCGACAGCCGGGGCATGACTGGAGGCACCGAAGGTGCGATCGTAGGCATCGCGGAGTTCCTGATTTTCGGGCATCAGGCGGAGGCATTGTCCGAAAGCGTAACGAGCAGCCAGAAAGTGGTTCCGCTCTAACTCAAATTGGCCAATCCGCTCGTAGAGGAAGGACAACTGTTCGTGGGCGTCGGCAGCGTAGAGCTCCACGGCTTTGCGATAGAGCATCGCGGCTCCCTCTGCTTCGCCTTCGTCCTCACGGAAGATGCCGCGGAGTAAAAATCCGAACGGGTAACTCGGGTTGATAGTAAAGGCTTCATCAATCGCCTGTTCGGCTTCTTCGATCCGACCGGAGGCGTGCAAGAGTTGAGCTTTTCGACCCCACGGTTCGGGGTTGCGCGGGTGCGCTTTGATGACCTCGTCGAGGGTATGCAACGCCATTTCGTGCTGACCGTTGCGAAATTGCTCTAACGCCTTCTCGATCGACTCATGAATGCCGGCGCAGCACCATTTGAATTTCTTGCCGCTTCCACAAGGACATGACGCATACGGATCAATCATGGACAAAGTTCCGTGACTTGCCGCGAAGTATTTATCCGACATCTGGTAGCTATAGGATACGGGAAAGCAACGTCGTCGGCGCGAGTGAGAAGTGACGCCGGGCGATGGGGGATACGGGTATGAGAGTTTTGGTGATTGGCAGGGGTGGTCGCGAACATGCGTTGGTGTGGAAATTGGCGCAATCACCACGAGTGGATCGGTTGTTTTGTGCTCCGGGCAATGCCGGGACGGCGATGCAGGCGGAGAATGTCCCGATCGAGTTCACGCCGAACGATTTTGATCGTTTGATTCGTTTCGCCAAGAAGGAGAGAGTGGGCCTGGTCGTCATTGGGCCGGAAGAGCCGTTGGCCCACGGTCTGACCGACGCGATGCAAAAGGAGCGCTTGCGCGTTTTCGGGCCGACCAAAAATGCCGCTCAGCTTGAAGCCAGCAAGGTGTTTGCGAAAAACCTGATGCGACAGGCGGACGTTCCCACGGCCGAATTCCGCACGTTCGACCATCCTCAACCGGCACGTTTGTACATCGAGTCGCGGGAGTATCCCTTGGTTGTCAAGGCCGATGGATTGGCGGCCGGCAAAGGAGTGATCGTCTGTTCCACGCGGCAAGAAGCTCTCAATGCCATCGACCGCATCATGATTCGTGAGGAATTTGGTGCCGCCGTGGGTCGGCAAGTGGTCGTTGAGAAACGGTTGGAAGGGCAGGAATTGAGCCTGTTTTCGCTGGTGTCCGGACGGACGATTCTGCCTCTGCCGCCGACGCAAGATCACAAGGCGGTTTACGACGGCGACCAAGGACCCAACACCGGGGGGATGGGAGCTTATTGTCCGGCCCCGATCGCGACTCCCGAATTGCTACAGCAGATCGAGGAGCAAGTCCTCGTCCCCACGGTTTCCGCGATGAAACACGTCCGCATGTCGTTCAAGGGGCTGTTGTTCACCGGCCTGATGTTGACCAGCCAAGGCCCCCGGGTCTTGGAGTACAACGTCCGGTTTGGGGATCCGGAAACACAACCGCTTCTCATGCGGTTGAAGTCGGATTTGCTCGACTTGCTCGAGGCGGTTGTCGACGAAACCCTGGGCGAGATCGACGAAAGTCGAATCGAATGGGATCCCCGGCCGGCGGTTTGCGTGGTGTTGTGCAGTCAGGGATATCCGGGACCGTACGTGAAGGGGCGCGTCATCCAAGGGTTGGAGGACGTCGGTCGCATGACGGATGTCCAAGTTTTCCACGCGGGGACTCGGCGCGAGGGCGACGTAATCCTGACCGATGGCGGCCGGGTCTTGGGAGTCACCGCGCTGGGAGACACTCTGGCGGATGCCAAGCGACGCGCTTACGAGGCGGTGTCGCGAATCTCGTTTTTAGGAATGCACTACCGCAAAGACATCGCCGACAAAGCCTTGCTGCCTCCTCCCGCGCCTCCTCCGCCGACTCCGCCCGCTCTGGAGGCCCTTTGACGTTCAACGCACTTCTTTAACGGCGGCGACAAATCGCCGCATCAATTCGGCGTCTTTACGTCCGGGGGAGGTTTCGACGCCGGTCGCGACATCGACTCCATCCGGTTGAACCTGGCGAATCGCCTCCGCGACATTGTCGGGTGTCAATCCTCCCGCGAGGATGAGCGGCACGCCCGGCCGGAATTCGCGCAGCAATTCCCAGGGAGCCGTTTGCCCTGTTCCTCCCCATTGCCCCGCGACGTACGCATCGACCAGAACGGCGGCTGGACGGGGTGCTCGTCGCAGAAACTCCTCCGCATCGCGCAAGGAGTCACGGTCGCGGATCCGAAAGGCGGCGATGCGTCGAAAAGGAAACGAGTCTTCCAGGTCAGCGGGATCTCCCAATAATTGAATGCTGCCCAACGCTAATTGATAGGCGACGGCGCAGGCCTGCCGTACCTTCAAATTGACGAAGACACCGACCGTGTCGAGAAACGGCGGCAAGGCCCGAATGATCGCGGCAGCTCGCTCGGGCGTGACAGAGCGAGGGGATTGTGGAAAGAAGTTGAATCCGATCGCGTCAGCACCGGCGGCATAGGCCTGCTGCGCGTCGTCGGGCGTGGTGATCCCGCAGATCTTGACTCGGATGGCACTCATGCCGCGATCATCCTTCATGAGCTTGAATCGTTCACCACTGCCCCACGACGCTGCACGCCCCGTGGACACTGCATCCTACAGGTTGCCCTCGTGCCGCTGTCGGGCCAAGGCCAAGGCTCCGTTCACGACCACTTCCTCGCCAAGTGCCGCGGGAACAATCTCGGTCAAACCCGCAAAGGGTCGAAAGACGCGTTCGGCAACGGCCGCACGCAAAGGAGCGAACCACTTTTGTTCCCCCAAGAGCGACACTCCGCCGCCGATCACGATCCGTCGGGGGCAAATCAGGGCGATGACCTGACATAAGGCTTCGGCCAAGGCGTCGATGCCGCGGTCGAGGATGGCTCGTGCGAGAGGATCGTGTTCGGCCAATTCGCCGATTTGCCGCGCCGTCCAATCGCGCCCCTGCCGACGCGCCTCGGCCTCCATGCCCCAACCCGATGCCAAATGCTCCACAATGTCGATGGTGCC
>CAKZUU010000079.1 GCA_937922175.1 uncultured Gemmataceae bacterium | reverse complement strand
CCCCTCGGGCAGGAGATCATGAAGAATTGCAATGAGGTCCAAGGTATACTCGAGCCGTGCCTTTTCCCACCATGTCGGTTGATAGACTTGATGTTTCACGACTCTCTGATGGAAATTGCCAAAGGGAAACCCGTTCAGGGTATACGGGATCAGCCCGACATCTCGCAACCAATCCGCTAGCCAGCGCGTTCGACGTTCGCGCAGCAGTTGCTCCGCAGCTCGAGCGGCCAGCCAGAGGCCGACACCCATCGGTCGGTCAGGTGAGAGGTTCGATTTGACGGCCAAGGCGTGGCGTTCCAAATTCGCCAGGGTGGTCGTGAGATCGTCGCCGGCGTGAACGTTCGTGCAATAACCGAGAGGACCGTGCACCTTCTTCATGTTCCCATTCTACGGAGTTCCGTTGCTGAATCGCGGTGGGGAATCATGCAGCCGCGCGGTCGCTGAGTCATCCCTTTGTCCAACGTCGGAGGCGCTGCAAAATGTCGTGCAATACCACACGGTCGCTGTCGGGCCGAGGGGGAACCGCCGGGGGCACGTATTCGGAGGGAACCCAACCCCGAAGTGAGAGGAACTGTGCCGCGCTGCGTTTGTAGCCGGAGACTGGCGGCCGAAAGGCGAACTGCCCGAGGTACTGTAACAAGTCGTTCAATTCAAAAAAAAGGGGGTCGCCTGCTTCCCAAAAACGATCTCGCAAGGCAAACTCGGCCGGCGCGAACGTACTCAACCCCAAGAGGTAATCACTGCCGTACATTACCATGTCGATGGCGTTATCATTCCCTGTGAAAATGCGAAAATCGGGGCGGATCTCATCACGGCGGCGTAAACGAAGCCACTCAGTCGTTCGTGACAACGACGAATGTTTCACACCGACGCATTCACGGATCGCGAGCAATCCGACAAAAGTCTCGTCGTCGAAGATCCTCCCGAAGGGTGCAAACATGGTTCCCAATTCGAACGCGAGAAACTGCGACGCACTCCGGGCGAAGGTCTCGTAAGCCGACAAAACTTCGATCCCGGGCAAGGATGCGATCCCAAACGACGGGAAGACGATGGGCAGGCCACCGAACCGTTGAATTTCCTCGATCGCGCGTTGATAGCCACTTGGCTGAAAGGGATCACCCGGTTGATCGGCCACAAAGGCTCCGGCAATGTACGGTCTCCCCGAGGTGAGAGAGCGTGTCTCGGCAAGGACATGTCGCCGGGTGGCATCGTCCAGGTACTGGAGGAAGCCCGTGTCCATATTCACCGCCGGGACCAGACCCGCCTCGAGAGTTCGCAGAAGATGAGCACGGAAGGCAGGCCAGGCGATTCGACCGTCGGCCTCGAATGGCAAAAACAGCGCGGAGATCCCTTGGATCCCGCGGCGGGGCTTGATTTCAGGCCATCGCGATGGGTCAGCGCTTGAGCTCTTCATCATGTCGGATGGCCGGTTTGATGGTCCAGGCTTGCGCGCGGGCCAATTCCATCATGGCCGGGGCACGAAACGATCGAGGGAAAATAACCCAACGCCAAAGTCGGGGGTCATCGTCCGCGACATACTTACGGGCGGCGACCGTGACAGGCCGAAAGGCGACCTCATCACCGATGGCCTCTCCGGCGACTCGCTGTCGATAGACCCGAGCCAGCGTCGCCAGAAACGACTCTGGCGGAATCGCAACACTCCCTAACCAAATCGCCGAGGGCACCCGGCCGTGACGATCCAAATAATCAAGAACGTCGGCGAGCGTTCGCTCGAATTGATGATACGGGGTCGAAACCGATGCCGTCTGTGGAACAGTTGGACTGGTCGGTCCGAGGGGACTCATCAGCAACTGAACGGAGCCGTCCGCTTCGCTTTTTTGCAGCATGCTCTGAAGAGATCGTCCGAGCAACAGCAAGGTCTCGGCAGCGCTCACGGTACATGTGCCGATTTGCTGATAGTTGATCGAGTCGCCGACTTGTTCAGCAATGCGTGTTAATTCCGCTCGGGAGAAGGTCCGACCCTGCGACCTGTCTTGGTAGATTCGGCCGAGTTCCGAGGCCGTGACGAAGCGAACATCGGGAAATCGCTGAAGAAACCGGATGAATGATTCAAACGTTTCATACGCAGTGGCGATCTCTGCTTCGGTTTTGGCGGGGGGAAGTTTTAATCGATCGAGGGGCGGGTTGGCTCCCTCGGCGAAATTGACACCATCCCAAAACTGTTGGTGCACAAATTCGCAGGGGTGGTAATAGATGCTGACCACTCCGCCGCCTTCTCGGCGAAGTTGCTCTCGTGCCGCAAGAAAGCGCTGCTCAGCGGCTTTCAGGTCTTGCGGGCCTCCGAGGTTCGTGCGAAGCGTATGTTTCAGGCTGTAAAAATTGACGATGCCACAATAGTGGAACGGCTGCCCCTCGACATTGAGGTGATTGCCGCTATCGAGATAGACGCTCACGCTCCATTTTTTCATGGCTCCGTAGGATTGCGGCGCCCACGAGCTGCCGGGCTGACCGTAACACGATGGATGCTGTCCGAAAATCCGCTTGACATCATCCAAACCCGGCTTTTCACGACGATCAAACTCCGCGACGCCCTCATCCCAACCAAGCGACGACAAGTACATTGCCGGCGTGGGCTGGACGCTGTGATAGTTCGTGTGGTAACCAATCTCGTGCTGTTTGAGGGCATCGATCACGTCGGTTCGCTGCCGGCGTTCTAACGTGCGGGCTTTTTCGCCGACCACCTTGAAGGTCGCGCGAATTTGCTGCCGCGATAACCAACGCGCGACACGAAGGGCGGCATCATCGCTGGCGGGCAAGACATAGTCTTCCGTGTCCCACCACAAGGTAATGAGAATCGGGGCGGGATCGGCCGCGGACACCCACCTCGCCATGCGGGCATCGAAGGCAGCGACTACAACGACGACGGAGATGACGCGCCTCATCAGTGCGGCTCCGGCCTGGTACAATCACAATGCTCGGTCCTAGCCGAAATACCCGGCGGCCTACCGTTCGGCAAGCGGAGCGGCGATCCGATCAGTTTCGGTTGCAGGCAACCGATGTTCGGTCCGGTCCTGAGAAAGCGCGATGCAGAGGACGACAGATGTCAACCGACGATCTGATTCAGCGATGTCGTCGAGGAGACCAGGAGGCCGCAAAGCAACTCGTGGATGCCTATGTGGAGCGGTTACTGCCCCTGGCCCGACGGCGGATCAGCCAGCGGCTCGCCAGTCGAGTTGATGCTGAAGATATTGTCCAATCGGTGTTTCGCACCTTTTTTGCGCGCTTAAAAGACGACAAGTTTGAAATACACGATCAGGATGATCTCTCGCGTTTGCTAGTCCGGATCACGGTTCACAAAACGTTGCGGCAGATCGCCCATCACAAGGCGGCCAAACGCGACCCCAATCAGGAAACGGGCCACAGCGACACTTCTCACGAGCAACTATTGCAGATCCTGGCTCATGAACCGACGCCGGAACACACCGTCAGCTTTCTCGACCAACTGGAATATTTCATGCAACAATTGCCCGAAAACGACCGTCGGATTTTAGCTCTTCGGCTCGAGGGCTACTCCACCGACGAAATCGCTCAGCAACTCGGGACGTACGATCGAAAGATCCGTCGCGTCTTGGAACGGATTCGGGACTTGGCAGAACGCGACGGTTTCCCGTTCTGACATCCGAGCGGGTTGGCCGCTTTGTCCGCCATTGCCGACCGATCCGCATCCATCGGGAGAGGGGACGTGGGATCTTGCGGAGCTGACGTCCATGGTTAAGCGATCGTCTCGACGAGATTGGGCATGGGTTTCCTTGCTGCTGGCGAGTTCAGCGATTGGCCAGGAGCAGGAAGCAGCCCAAATCGACCGCCGCGACCGCCGGGAACCCGCCATCGCCCTGAACACCGGCGGGCGGACCGGCACCTGCGATGTCATCACCTTCAGCCCCGACGGTCGTGAGGTTCTCGCGGCGGGAGATGACAAAGTTGTCACCGTCATCCCTTTCCACGATGGGAAATTGATCGGGCGAGAAGTCGCCTTTCGGCGCTGGCCGATCTGGCGCGAACAGCGAGGAGCCATCTATGCCCTGAGCGTTTCGCCGGACGGTCGGCGGATTGCGGTCGGCGGATACGGTCTCAAAAACAGCAGCGTTGCCGTCCTCGACAAGGAGTCGGGCCGAATTCTCCACTTTGCCCATCTGGAACGGGACCGTGAGAACTTTTTCGCCGTGATGGCTTTGGCCTTCTCTCCCGATGGTCGTGCCGTCGCCATCGGAACAGGGAGCGGATCTGTCTGGTGGTGGAACTTGGAGGCGTCGCCCGACCTGGTCGGTCGTCACACGCCGTTTGCCAACACTTCCTACAACCGGGTTCGAGCCCTCAGTGTTCTTGACGAACGCACCGTGGTCTCCGTGGCCGAGGATGGAAAGGTCACCTCTTGGCAGAAGACTGGAGCGACCTGGGCGAGCCGGCCAACTTTCGACTTGTCGTTACCGAACGCCGTCCGGATCGCCGCCTTCAGCCCCCAGGGCTGGATCGCTGCCGGGGAGCTCGGAGCCCATCTCCGGGTCTCCTCACCGGACGGCAAATTGATGTGGACGAAATCTCTCGCAGCCGATGAGTTCCCCCGGTCGTTGGCCTTCGACGAGACAGGCCGGCGGCTGGTCGTCGGGATCGGTCAACTTCGGTCGGGACCTTCCTTCCGACTGGAGGGAGACGATCGAGTCGAAGTTTTAGAACTGACCGGGCCGCAGCTTCCTGTTGTGGCGCGTTTCCCGCATGCCGGTCGTGCTGAAGCGGTCGCCTGTCGAGGCTCGCACATCGTCATTGCCGGCGGAGACAATCACGAGGTGACGCATTGGGACCTGACAGTCAGGGAAAAGCCTCGCTCGGTCGTGCGTGGAGCCAGTACGGGTATTTGGTCTGTCCGCTTGACGCGGGAAGGGCGACACCTGGTGTTTTCCGATCGTCGCGATCCCGGGGCGGACCACCCGAATCGGCGGGGGCGAAATGACAGGCGTGTTTTCGACCTGCGTCGCCGACGATTCGAAAAATCACTGCCAGAGAACGCAGAGTTGGTGCAACCATTGGAAACGCTTTCGGGGTGGTCGGTGAAGCCGGATGCAAGTCGCCCCTGGCAGTGGCATGTGGTCGACGCGAACGGCCGGTCATTTCCTTTGCCGTGGAACCGTGACACCGATGGTCGACCCACCTGTTACTCATTCGTCCCCGGCCGTCCCCAGGCATCGCCCCGATTGGCCGTCGGGCATTACTGGGGTTTCAGTTTGTTCCAATTGACGCCGTCGGGACCGAGACGGATCAGGTTGTACACTGGGCATCATGGGGAAGTGACGTCCCTTTGCCCGTCGTCGGACGGTCGATGGCTTGTCAGTGGATCGAACGATCAGACAATCGCTGGCTGGAGCCTCGAAGATGGACTGAGCGGCAACGGCTGGGGGGCCCGATTGTCGGTGCAACCGAGCACCGTCCGCGTCGAGGAGGTCGCCGTTGGTAGCCCCGCTTGGGAAATGGGTTTGATCCCCGGCGATGAAATCACGTTCGTGGCGTTGGCAGCTCGAGAGTTTTTTGGTCCGGGGCTTCGCACGTCCGCCGCCGAGGCCAAGACGGCCCTGGACCTGGCCCCACCGGGCGAAGAGATTTTCGTGCAGGTGAAGCGGGCGGGTCGCGAGACACCCATCCGCACGCTTTCGACATTGAGGCATCGTCCTCTATGGCGATTTCTGCCCGGCTCCGATCGAGAGTGGGTGATGTGGACCTGGCATGGCAGCTTCTACGACACTTCCACAAACGGCGATTCGCTAGTCGGTTGGGTGATGAATGACCCCTCGATGTCGCGCGAACCCCGCTTTTTCCGCTTGGAGCAGTTTCGCGATGCCTTCCACCGGGAGGACGTGATCGAAGAACTTCTCGACACCCTCGACGTCGGCAAAGCCTTGGCGGTAGCCCTGGGCAACAACCCCGTGGCCATCAACTTGGGATTGAACGAGCCGCCCTCCACCCGCATCGAAGTCGGCTCATCGACGAATTCCAACCAGCTCGAAGTCCGACTGGTGGCCACGGCTCGGAGCGAGCAGATTGATTTTCTACCCCAACGCGTCGAATTCTGGATCAATGACCATCGTCGGCAGGTGTGGGAACCGCGAGGTCAATCGTTCGAGGAAACAATCACGGTCGCCCCGAACGAGTTTCGGTCCGGAGTGAATCGCCTGATCCTGCAAGCATTTAACCGTTTGGGTGGTCGTTCCGAGGCGGTCGTCCAAGTGTCGCGGCCAAACACGGAGCACAAAGCACGGCTCTTCGGGCTGGGGATTGGAATCAACGACTACGGCCTGCAACCATCCGTCGGCGGACGACGAAAGTTCGGCAACTTGCAAGGTGCCGTCCGGGATGTGCAGTTACATGCGGAACAATGGCAGTCGCAAAAAGGTCGTTTGTTCACCGATGCGGTTGTCACGCTCCAAGCGGACCACCAGGCACGCCGTTCGGCAATCCTCCGTGAACTCGACCGTCTGGCCGCCGTGGCCCAACCGGACGATCTGTTGGTGATGGTGTTAGCGGGTCATGGTGATTTTCGCTCAATGCCGGCTGAAAAGCCTCGCAAAGCGGATTCCCGTTTCTATTTCTGCTGTCCGGACTACGACCCCCGACGTCCCGAGGAGACAGGGATCGCCCACACCGAGTTGTACGAGAAGCTCGCCGCTCTCCGATGCCGAAAGATCCTGTTCCTGGACGCGTGCCATTCCGGTGAGGCCACGTTCAACCCAGTGCGGAGTTTGACGCCCGGCGGCTTGGGGCCGATCATCTATGCCGCTTGCGATCGGTCCGAACTGGCCTATGAGCATCCGGAAAAGAAGAACGGCCTCTTCACCCTGGCTGTGTTGCACGCCTTCTCGGTGGGCTATTCCGACGCTGACCGAGACGGTGACGGGCAAATTGATTCGCGTGAACTGATCGAGTCGGTGCGGCGGACCATGCCCGTTCTGCTTCGAGAGACAGGTCGCGCCGACGATCTACAAAACCCACAGTGTTTTCCAAGACAACCCGAGCGATTTCCTGTGTTCCGACCATGAGGCGCGAGGTATCCATGACATGAAAGCCGGCGAACTAAAACAACTTGTTGCCTTTCTCTTGCTCACTCCCGCAGTGTCGGCGGCGGAACTCCCGCCCTTGGAAGCAGCCCTCGGCATGAAGGCAGAGAAAATTCTCGACCTCGCGAGAGAAAAAGGGGCAAAAAATGTCGCCGTCCTGAAATTCCTGGTCCGCGTCGGCGACCAACCGGAAACGGACGACATCGGCCCGATGAATCGAGCCTTGGCGAATCGGCTGACCGTGGCATTGATTCTCGCCTGCAAAGACGATCAGATCGGCATTGTGGCAAATGCCAACGATGTGTTGGCCCACCGAAATGCAAACCACCTCGATGCCGAGGGTCGGCGGCGCTGTTTCCGCGCTCGCGGCTTCAGTCTGGCCTGGGGCGATCCGGAAATCTTCGTCACTCCCGACCTGTTCATTACAGGCCGCGCCCACATCTCCCCCGATCGGAAGACCACCGTCCTCCGATTGGAGGTATTTGGTCCCGATGGCGAAATCGACGCTTCCCTCGGAGAAGTCCGCGCCAGAACGACAGTGCAGACGCTGATCGACACGGGTCACTCTTATCTCCTCACGCGGAAGAGTCACCCGGAAATTTTCCGTGGAGCTCGGGGCGGTGAAGACGACGATTTGGACGGACCCGCCGTCAATTTGAGTCAGCGCTACTCAACGCATTTGTCCAGCGCCCCGGACGAATCCCTGCCCGATATCGATTCGGAGTCGCCGATCCGAGTACGAATCTTTTACGGCGACGAGCCGGTCACGGTGAAACAAGGTCGGGTGCGCGAACCGCAGCTGGGTGAGAAGATCTGGTTCCGCTTGGAGAATCTGAGCGACGAAGTGCACGGCGTGGTGCTGAAGATCAACGGAGAGAACTCGATCTTTCGGGAGAAGTTGCCCGATGCGGAATGCCACAAGTGGATCTTGAAACCTGGCGGGGCAGTCACCGTGCGTGGCTTCCAAACAAGTTTGGGCCAACGTGAGGATTTCAAAGTTCTCACACCCGAGGAATCGAAGGCGAACGAAATGCGCTACGGCGAACACGTGGGAACTTTCCAGATCACCGCGTTCCGGGCCAAAGATGCGACATCGACTCCGCCGCCGCCGAAAACGCCGCCACCTTCGACTCCCAGTGATCACGAGCCGACGCGGACGGAACTTCGAGAAGCCGTTGCAGCCATTGCTCGCGGTGTCATCCATGCCGAGGGAATTCGACCCGCGGACTTGAAGAGCCTCCAACGCGAGTTAAGGCGTCGACAGAAATCGGCGGAGGGTGCCCGCGGCGTGGTGGATTCGGATCCGAACAATCCTCAGCCGCACATTGTCGAGAAAGTCACGTTTGAGCCTGACCCGGTGATTCCGGTCATGACTTATACGATTCGCTACTATAACTTGCAAGCAAAAAGATAAACCCGAACTCGGCGAGTCTTCGATGGCTCGGCTAGCATCCGTGGTATGGTTCATCGTCGCAGGGGCGGGGCTGTCTCTTCGGGCCGACCCGCCCCCGGCGGGCGATCTCGCGTTACAAGCCCGTGCAATTTTGCGAAAGTATTGCGCTGACTGTCATGACACTCATCCGAGACGGATCGGCGAACTCTCCGTGCGGACTCGGGCCGGCTTGGAACGGGCGGGCCGTCCGTTTTTGGTTCCGAGTTCGCCCTCCACCTCGCAAATTGTCCATTTGATTGAAGACGGCTCGATGCCGCCCGGACAACGGCCCCAGCCCAGCCCTGACGAGCGACGTATCCTTCGCGACTGGATTGCTGTCGGGGCACCTGCCTACCCCGCCACGTTCGACGAATTGTACGTACGTCGTGCCATCCTCGCCGACATCGAGAAAAGGCCGGCGGAACAACGCCCCACCGGCCGGTATCTCTCGTTGCACAACCTGGTCCGTGACGATGACCCGACCTTCACTCTCGAGGAACGGCGGACCGCATTGCGCCGCGCGATCTCGCAACTTTCGAAAGCGACCGGCGACGTTCTCGAGCCCATCGACGGAGCCGCGACGATCTTCCGCTTGGAACTCGCCCCGACTGGTTGGGATCTTCGGCCCTTCCAACGCCGGGAAGTGGTCGACCAGAAAGAGCGGCTCACCCCCTCCTCGGTCAATCTCTACGATCTGATCTTAATCGAATATCCATTTGGCCGACTCGATCCAAGCGAACCGACCTTTGCGCGATTAATTGAGACGTTCCTGCGACCGGCAGGCCAACTTGTACCCATCCTGTACCTTCGGGGCGATTGGTTGACCGACGTTTTCCTGGGAACACGAGCGTCGGCAGACATTACTCGGGCGTTGGAATTGCCCCAACCGTCGATTCGGAACGGATCGCCCACCCCCCTCCCGGATGATCCTCTTACCACGGGCGCACGGATTCTTCCACTTGATGGCATCGACGCATCGGACCACGACTCCGGCGAAGGGGGATTCGGCGTGCTCTTCGATGTCTGGAACGCCGAAACGAGGGCAACCGCTCGACGATTTCAAGGCGGAAACTACCTGCTGTTTTTTTTGCGCCCGACTCGAGATACCTTTGTCCAACTCGTCTGGCGCAATGCTGATGGGACGTGTAGCGTGCCGAATCTCGGTGCTCATTCCTTTTTGGGTGCCAATACCGAGACGATCCTGGCTGGGGCCAGCGGGAAAGGTTACCGCCTGAAGCAGAATTTGACCGGGAGGGAACGACTCATCGTGTATGCGGCAGAGAGTTCACTGCCGCCGACGGAGCATTTGAAGACGAAGATGCTTGATGAGCGGGTGGTTCACCGATTCTACCCGCTGCCCGGCGAGAAGCCGATGGGAGAGGTGAACCCCGACCGCGTCATCCGCAAAAGCGTGGAGATCGAAATCACTCAACCGCGGTAAAATACAAAAGTGGCAAGTAGCGGCGACTGGATTTGAACCAGTGACACACGGCTTATGAAGCCGTTGCTCTAACCAGGCTGAGCTACGCCGCCTTGACTTCACTCCTCCCACGGTGGCATTTTATGTCATCGACGGGGCGGGGCAAGATAACATAACGAGGTAGCGGTCGGGGACCTTTTCGGATTCTGACCTTCTCGACGGACAGGGTTGCACATGACCCGTGTTCAAATCGGCGCGGTCCTCGTCGGGGCAACGCTGCTGCTGGTCTGGGGATTCATACGAGTCATTTCGAGGTGGACCATCGTGCCGGAACATCAAGCAACGATTCAAGGGGAGCGGATCACGAAGTCCGATGAGGAATGGCGACAGATCCTCTCGCCGATGCAATATTACGTCACTCGGCAAAAAGGGACCGAGCGGGCATTTACCGGAGAGTATTGGGACCATCATGAGGACGGCGTGTACCGGTGCGTCTGCTGCGGGCAAGTGTTGTTTGACTCGCGGACGAAGTTCGACTCCGGAACCGGCTGGCCGAGTTTTTGGGAGCCCGCCGGCGATTGCGTCTCGTTGCTGCCGGATCACAGCCACCTCATGGTTCGGACGGAAGTTGTTTGTGGGCGATGCGGTGCCCATTTGGGTCACGTCTTTCCGGATGGACCGCCCCCCACCGGGCGACGATACTGCATGAATTCGGCGGCCTTGAAATTCGAGCATCGGAACGCTGATTCCGCGAGCCGTGCTTCGACGAGTCCCGGACAAAAATGACGCGCCGCCGTCCTGAGTAGAGGCGTCGCAAATGCGCGGGCGTCGAGACCTTGCAGTCGGCATGGGGTTGAATCGATCTTGAAACTGGTTCGCGAAAACTATTCTCACGGGTCGGACCGATGAGCACCTTCATTCTGCCAGGCACCCTTCGTGACAAACTGGCGCATCTGGCACGCCGAATGGCCTGGTTGCGTTTGATGAGGCAGTCAGCCGGTGTGGTCGCCGCGTTGGCAATCTTCGCGGCGATTGCCCTGGCGATGGACGCGGTGTTGGACCTGCCCCGTCTGGGCCGTGGACTGTTGACCATCGCCTGGCTTGGTCTGGGTGCGTGGGGAATTCGTCGCTGCCTCACGACCTGGCGGAAACAAGACGACGCCGAATCGCTCGCCGCCCTCATCGAAAGCACCTATCCAAACCTGGCCGAGCGACTCACCACGGCTGTCGAGTTGACCGAAGCGGCCGACGCCGCGCACGGTTGCCCTGCCTTGATCGACCTGCTGCTGCGTGAAACTGAAATCCGTGCCTCGCGATTGGACTTTCTCCATGCCGCCCCGGAGAGACCGACGCGATTCCGACTCGTTGTCGGTGCCGTCGCGGTCCTACTTCTGCTGGTCCCCTGGGTGGTTTGGCCTCAGACCTACGCGCAGAAGGTCCGACGGTTCGCGATGCCTTGGTTGGAAGATCCCCTTCATTACGAACTGCGTTACTCGCAGGACGACCTCGCCGTCGCCCGGGGAAGTGCCCTGACGTTAGCCGCTCATTTGGTGCCAACGGCACCGAATTTCCCGCTCCCGGAGCAAGCCGAGCTCCGAATCGTTGACCATCAAGGACGGACCAGGCGTCTGATGATGAACTCGGAACAGGCCCAGGTCTTTTATTTTCGGCTCAAGGATGTCCAAGAATCGTTCCGTTATCAAATCGCGGCGGGTCGGGCGGTCGGACCCGAGAGGGAAGTCCGCGTTGTCGACCCCGTGCAACTCGAGTCGAATTCGCCCACCGTGACCATCGTGCCTCCTGAGTACGCGAGGGGCGAGGCCCCCTCACCGCCGCAACAGGGGATGTTCGATCTCTCGTGTTTGCAATACAGTTGGCTGACCTACGATTTTCGTTTTCAACGACCGGCAAGTCGAGCCTTCGTAGCGTGGACGGCTGTTGACGCCCCGGGAAGCAAGACGACCGAGCTGGAGTTGTCCGCCGATGGGATGTCGGCAAAGTTTGAACTCACCGCGGAGCGAACCGGACGCTTGGCGTTGACCATCGTGGGGGACGAGGAGATTCGCACCGAGGTTCCGCCTCAAACGGTGAATATCGTGGTTGATCGTCCGCCGGCGTTTGTCCGATCGGTGGGAGTGGGCGAGCAACGACGAGTCATTTCGCCCGAAGACAAGCTCGATCTGGATCTTGCCGTGCTCGATGACATCGGAGTCGGTGGGGTGACCTTGGAGTACCGAGTGGACGAGGGACCGATCCAGACCCTTTCTCTCCCAGTCGAGGGGATCGGCGGCGTGCAAGCCCAGGCGCGATATTCCTGGCGTTTGGCAGACTTGGCAAGAGACGGCCAAACGGTGCAGTTCCGCCTCCGTGCCTTCGACAATCGGAACATTCCCGAGTTACGACTCGGTCCGCAATCGGTCTACGCCCCGGCTGAGAATCGCTGGTACTCCGTGAAACTAGCCCATGAAGCCCTGCCGCTTCGGCAGCAGGAGATCGCCGCTCAACGAGAGGAGATTCGAAAGAGTCTCGACGAACTGATCGAGGATTTGCACGGGGAACGTCGGCGACTCTACAAAGCTCGCGCGGAAGCACAACAATCGCCGCGGCTCGCACCGGAAGTTGCCGAACAATTGCAGGATTTGCGAAAGGAACACTTGCAAAACGACAAGAAGCTCAATGAATTGACACGGCAAGTGGATCAACTCCCTGAATGGCGCTCCCTCGGGCATCGGCTGCAAGACGTGAGTGACCAAGAGATGCATCAAACCTCGACGGCATTGGCCGCCGCGGAACGGGAGAAACAAGCGTCGGCCCCGCGCGACACAAAGTTGGGGCAAGCGGATCAGGCTCTCGAATCGGCCATCAACAGGCTAGAAGAATTAAAGCGCGAAAACGATCGGCGAGCGGAGCAACTTCTGGACCGGATGCGCGTGGAGCAATTGGCGGAGCGCGAGCGACAACTTGCCGAGCAAGCCGCGTCGGGGCCCCGTCGATCGGACGAACTCGCCGTGCGACAAGCCGCCCTGGAGGCAGAACTTGAATCGCTCCTCAAGTCGAGCGATCGGCTCCGACAGGCATGGCAGGCGGCACAGGGCCAACGTGCCCAAGAGTTGGCGGAGAAAGCGCGAGAATTAGCCCACGAACAGCGCGATTTGGCTCAGGCCATTGAACAAACACAACGGGAATTCGCGCGGGGATGGGCTGGAGAACTCGCCGAACGTCAGCGGCAACTCGCCGAACAAGCCGAACGCCTCGGGCAAGACACCCGACAAGCAGTGGCGGCAGCACAGTCGCGCCCGTTGGAGTCGGAGCAAGCGCGTGATGCCGCCAAGGAACTTGAACAAGGCAATCTCGCCGATGCTTTGTCTAAACAGGAGCAGTCAGCCCAGGAGTTGGACCGCTTGGCCAACGACCTGCAACGTGCCATCGATCTGGCCCAGAATCCGAAAGAAGCCGCTCGGCAGCTCGCCCGCTGGCAAAACGATCTCCAGCGGCGAGTGGGAGAAGAGATGAAGGATGCAGCCTCGGAACCGGTCGATCCTGAGCGAATGAAAGATTGGCAGAACGAAGAAGAGTCGCTGCGCCGAGCGACATCTCGGGTACCGGTGGCCGCGACGGACCCGACGGCCCAGCGATCGAAGCAAGAAGCTCTGGATCGAGCCGCCGACGCGGTCCAAGAGCTCAATCGTGGCGATCCGACGAAAGCGATGGCTGCCATGGAGAAAGCACGGCAGGCGATTGAACGCCTGGCGGACCGACTGCCGACGATGCAACAGCACCTAGCCGCCGCTCGGGATGAAATCCATCGCTTACGCAAAGAGCAAGAAGACTTGGCTCGACAAGGGGAACAACTCGCGTCCGCTTCCACCACACCACCGAACAAGCCATCAGAGCCATCAGCTCAGAAGACGCAACGCGCCGAGGCCATCCGAAAGCAGGCAGATGTCCTGGACCGATTGAACCGTCTGGACATTCCTGGGTTTGAGGATCGGCAGCGGCGAACTCGTCAAGCAATGGAGGAAGCGGTCGATGATCTGCGAGCCGGTCGCTTGACGGATGCCGCTCTTTCCCAGGCGGAGGCGAAGCGGCAGATCGAGCGACTGGAGCAGGCATTGAACGGCCAACAGCCCGTCGATGAGAAAGTGGCAGAATTGGCGCGTCGGCAGCAGGAGTTGGCCTCGCGAGCCGAGCGGAATCGTCAAGCGCCGGAAGCCGGCGATGCAGCCGAGCGGAGGGCCCAACAACTGGCCGCCGAACAACGACGATTGGCACAAGAAGTCGCCGCTGTCCCGCCCACCGAAGCGATCCAGCGTCAACACCAGGCGGTGGAGGCAGTCCGACAGGCGGAGTCGGCTGCCCGTCAAAAGCCCGAACAATTTGCGGAGCGCTCGGCCGAGGCCGCTCAACGACTCGCGGACTGGGCCCGCCAGATGAATCAAGGCGAATCGGATGCAGCCAAAGCACGCCGCCTGGCCGAGCAACTGCGTCGACTCGCCCAGGAAACCGAAAACCAGAAGAACGACTCATCCAGCGTCGATCGGTTGCGCAACCGGCAGCAGCCGATTCAGGACGAAGGTCGGCAGATCCGCGGCGGCTCGGAAGCCAGCACGGAGAAACAGAAGGCTGCCGAAGCGTTGGCCAAACTCTCCCGCACCCCGTTGGAGGAGCTTGCCGGGGCTCAACGTCAAGCCGCCGAGGCGCTCCAGCAACTCGCGGATCGCCTCTCCCGCCGCGACCATGCCGAGAGCACCCCATCGACGCCGTCGCCCCGAACGGCTGAAGAACTGGCCCGACAGCACCGACAGTTGATGGAGCAGACACGTGAGGCACGGCACAATTCGGCCCGACGGTCAGCGGAACAATCGGGTGAGGCGGCGCGTGATATGGCCGGAAGACAGCGGCAATTGCGTCAGGACTCGGCGCGTCTGCC
>CAKZUU010000078.1 GCA_937922175.1 uncultured Gemmataceae bacterium | reverse complement strand
ACGTCGATATGACACTCGTCTGCATCAAATGCCACCAACATGTGCGAGAACAGAAAATCGGAGGTCGTCCGCCGGTGTCGATCAGGGATCTGATCGGAAAGCGTTAAATACCAATAGATTGTGATCGACGTTCCGGATTTTGGGGAGGGATGAGAAAAGAAGGGGAAGAGCGAGCGCTCATCATCGGCTTGCATTTGCTCCGTGCTCGACGCATAGTTGCAAAGAATTGGACACAAGATGTGCAAGCACCCGTTTCGGGGGCAGGGATGGTCTCGAACTCGGGCAAAAGCGGCCCCTTATGACGCAGCAACGCTTCTTTCCGTCGCGGCTTGGCCAATCGCACATCCCCTTGCGCAATCACGAAGCTTACCCTCAAGCCACGGTGGCCTTCGAAGATCGAGCGATCTTCCATCAATTGATCGAGGAATTGATCTCCTGCTCGCTTTTGTTGTCCGACGATTGGCACAGTCTGGACCTTGACCGTCAGGAATGGATCCTGTCCGCGTTGGACCAGAACGAATTGATCGACCGACTCGTCAAGCATGGTTTACTGACGGAGTACCAGGCCGGTCGCATCAAGGCAGGGACGGTGTACGGGTTGGTGCTCGGCAATTACCGGATTCTCGATCGCGTCGGAGCCGGTGGCATGGGGATCGTGTTCAAGGCCGAACACACGCTGCTGCGTCGGATCGTGGCGCTAAAGGTCCTGCCCCTGTCGCGCGAACAAGACGCTCGGATGTTGCGGCGGTTCTTGGCCGAAATGCGAACGGTCGCCGCCTTGCAGCATCCAAACATCGTGGCGGCCACCGATGCCGGACAGGTCTTTCCTGCGGAGCCGAACCTGCCCGTCCTCCATTACTTGGTGATGGAGTTCGTGCAGGGACGCGACCTGGAAGATCTCGTTTCGCGGGATGGACCCATGGATCCCGCCTTGGCTTGCGACTTGATTCATCAGGTGGCATCGGCCTTGGCCGAAGCACACCACCGCAATCTCGTCCACCGCGACATCAAACCCAGCAACATCCTCGTCAACGAATTTCGTCAGGCGAAACTGCTGGACTTCGGCCTGGCTCGTGAGTTCGGTAACCAGATCACCGAACCGGGGTGTGTGCTGGGCACGATTGACTACATGAGTCCCGAGCAGGCTCAGGATCCCAGCTCGGTAGACATCCGCGCCGACATTTACGCGCTGGGTGCCACGCTCTACTGGTGTCTCACCGGGAAGGTCCCTTTCCCCTCGCAGAGCACTTACTCGCAACAAATTGCCCGACGGCTGCGTGATGCCCCACCATCCGTTCGAGCTCGCCGGCCCGAGTTACCCACCGAGCTCGACGCCGTCATCACCCGCATGATGGCGGTGCGACCGGAGGACCGATATCAGACGCCCCAGGAGGTGATGCGAGCCTTGGTCCCCTTCCTCCGCACGGAGCGAGCCGTTCCGTCCGAGGCGAACGGTCTGAGTGATGCCATCTGGGCGTTGTCCGAGTCGGAATCGAAAATGGGCGGACGTCGCCAGTTGTTGATCGTGGATGATGATCCCAACATTCTCGAATATTGTCGTGCCGTGCTCGCCCCGGAATTGGATTGCGTGACGGCGAGTACTGCGGCTGAGGCGCTGGCACTCTTTCCCCGCCAAAGGTTCGACCTGGTCCTTCTCGATCTCGTGTTACCGGACCGCTCGGGCATCGAGTTACTCGCTGACCTGCGTCAGGCAGCGGGATCGAACCGACCTCGGTTCATCATCATGTCCGGCTTCTCTGGTCCGGACGACGTCAACAAGATGCTTGCCTCGGGCGCGGATGATTTCGTGGCCAAACCATTTGGTGCGATCCTCTTGCGGGCGCGGTTGCGTCTGGCGACTTTGCAACATGATCTCGCGAAGCGTGCCGAATCGCTCAGCCATCACGTGCGCACGCTGACCCTTGATTTGGATCGTACGCTGGAGGCACGTGCCAACGAAGGGCGACAAGCGCGGGCGGCCTTTTGCCACGGGCTGGTGTCGATCGTGTCGGCACGATTGAATCGGCCGCCGGTCGAGATCACTCGTCTCCGCCAATATGGGCGGGTCTTAGCGGAGGAAGCTGCCGGCCTTCCGGACTTCGCCGGACAGATCAACGCCCAGTTCATCGCGGATTTTGAGCAATTCTCCCCGCTCGCCGACATCGGTTTGACCCTGTTGCCCGATCACATTGTCCACAAGGTCGGCACGTGGGAATCCGAAGAACGAATCATCTTTCAATCGCACACCACCGTCGGTGCCGAACTGTTGCAACGGATCGCCGAATCGATGGGTGCGTTCGGCGAATTTCTGCAACCGGCGATTCGCTTGGCTCGCAGTCACCACGAGCAGTTCCACGGGAAAGGCTTTCCCGATCGCCTCGAAGGCGACGCCATCCCGCTGGAAGCGCGGCTGTTTGCTATCATCGACAACTACGAATCATTGCGAAACCGGCGTGGTTCTCAACCTGCCCTGCCCCATGCCGCGGCCTGTCAGGTTCTCTTGGATGCCTCGGACGGTAAATACGACCCGCGCCTCTTACAAGCCTTCCGCAAGGTGGCTCCTCGCTTCGACGAGATTCACCAACGCATCCAAGAGTAACCAAGCGCGTCCCTCCGGCGAAGTCACGTGACGATCGTGCTGGGGCACGTTCAATCGTCCCGATCGGACCTCAAGTCACACATCGACATCCCGTGCCGGCCGGATACGGCTGAGACGGCGACGAGACGGGGCGATGTCCCGGGCGCGAGAGGCGCCTTTATGGAGAAATCGCGACGGATCAAGCGATGATTGCCTGGATCGGTTCGCCATCGCAGAGGATGAGGGGCCTTCGGAGACGATCCTCAATCGTCATATGGGGGTCGACGCCGAGCAGGTAATACATGGTGGCGGCCAGATCCATCGGCCGCGTCGGATGGAGAGCGGGATAAGCGGCGTAGCGGTCGCTGGCTCCGTAAACGATGCCGCCCCGCACCCCGCCTCCGGCCAGAACACTGACGAAGCAATGGGACCAATGGTCTCGACCATCGCGTCCAGCACCGGCTCCACCGACCACGGACTGGCCGACCCGCGGCGTTCGCCCCATTTCCCCGGTCCAGAGAACCAACGTCTCATCGAGCATTCCCCGGGCTTCGAGATCATCGAGAAGAGCCGAGAAGGCTTGATCGGTGACGGGACAAAGTCGGGTTTTCAAGTCGATGAAATTGCGATTATGCGTGTCCCAGTAAACGCTCACGTTGGTGATGCCGTCGTTGGGCCAAAACACAGTGACCAGGGGCACTCCCGCCTCGATCAACCGCCGGGCTTGGAGCACACTTTGGCCGTGGATGTTCAAGCCATAACGCTCCCGAAGTTTCCTTGGCTCTCGCGACAGGTCGAAGGCGGCGGCGGCTTCACGCGATGCCAGAAGGGAGAATGCCCGAGCGTAATGCGCTCCCATCGCGCTCGCCTCCGCTTCTTCATCCAACGCGCGTCGCCGGGCGTCGAGAGCGTGATGCAACTCCTGACGTTCCTTGTGCCGCGTCAACGACAAACCGGGTTGGGCATCAAAGGCCCCCACGCGGTAGGTCGGCTGACTCGGGTCGGCGTCGATGCGCATCGGGTGGTGTAACGGGCCCAGCCAACCGGCGTCTTGCCCGTGCGATGATTCGACGAACCGCGGCGCGGGATCCTTGTCATAGATGGGCATCATGGAGATGTAAGGCGGTAGAGGCCCCCGACCACGCCTTAAATACGACATGATCGCCCCGTAATTCGGCCAATCTTGCGAGCGCGGCGCCGAGCGATTGGGTCGGCCGTGACCGGTCAGCAGGTAATGCGTTGCCGAGGTGTGATCCACATCGTCATGCGTCATCGAGCGGATGATCGCCAACTTGTCGGCGCGGGCCGCCAACTGCGGCAAATGCTCGCAGATCCGGATGCCCGGAACCTTCGTGGCGATCGGCTTAAATTCCCCCCGGTAGTTGTCGGGAGCATCCGGCTTCGGATCCCACGTATCCTGGTGCGCTGGGCCACCCCACATGAAGAGGACAATACATGACTTCGCTCGGCCAAACGAACGTTTCGCGTTCGACTCGCGGGCCTGAAGAAATTGCGGAAGGCCCAGCCGGAGCAAGGGGATCGCCCCGGCGTGTAGGAAGGCACGGCGGGTTATCATACCCAACATTATCACCCGGAATTATTCGAGCTTCCAGAGCACTTTCAACGAATGCGGGCCACGGTGGATCCACCGTGGCCCTTCAGGTTGGCAAGGCCGGGTGTCCTTGACCCACCGCTACCCGTCGGTGCGATCCACGATCCGCTCCTCCGGTTCGTCGCCGCCCTCGGGTTCCTTGTCATCAACATCAACCGCGATACTCCCGACGGGTTGCGTTGGATCGTTTTCAACACGAACGACCGTGGCGTATTCTTGACCGTCCACGGTCAAAATGACGCGATAAGTCCCGGCCGCGACTTGCGCTCCGCCGCCGAAGCGCCCCGGCCCGAGGGGCGAAGAAGCGGGGGTCGGCGTCTCCGCTCTTCGCTCGGCTGGACGGTCTGACGGTGGAGCGCCCGGGCCTCCGGCAACGGGCTGCCCGGCTTGCTCGATCCGAGCCTGGCCACGACCGCCTGCGGATCCTTGACCTTGACCTTGCCCTTGTCCCTGTCCCTGTCCGCGACCTTCGCCGCCTGTCCGTCGGCCACCCGCCAACAATCCTCGAGCAGCACCACCGGAGGAGGTTTGCGGCAGACGCGAGAAATCCCAGATCGCGCGGTGCAATCCTGGCTCGGTCTTCGCATCCAGCCGTCGCACCAACTGACCATTGATGTCGACCACTTTCAATTCCACCTTTTCCGCCGGCTGAGTCAGCGAGTAGTAAATGGCTGCCCCCCGAGGCGGGTTCTGGCCGACGAACTTGCGTTCGGCACCGCTGAACATGCCCCGATTCGCTTCGATGCGCCAGCGGATGGCGGGATTGGGGGTGTACAGATGGGCCTTGGCCGCAATCGTGTCCTTCGTGAACTGCCGAATCGCGGAGGCATCGCCGATCCAAACACTCCGGCCATGCGTCGCCAGAATTAGTTCGCCCGTGACGGGGTGTTGAGCGATTTCATGAACGGCGACGGTCGGTAGGCCGCCGGTGCGCGAGCCTTTGTTGTTGATGTTCGTCCAGCTCGCCCCTCGATTGGCAGTGGCAAAGATGCCGAACTCCGTGCCGCAGTAGAGCACATCCTGGTTCTTGATGTCCTCACGCAGGCAGCGAGTGGAGCCCCAAGGGAGGTTCGAGGTGATGTTCTTCCACGTCACCCCGAAATCCTCGGTCACGAAGAGATAGGGATTATCATCATCGCTGCGGTGAGCGTCGAAACAGACGTAGCATCGACCATCGGCGTACCGCGACGCTTCGATGGTGGCGACCCAGCGGAAACCAGGCAATCCGGCCTTCTTGACGTTCTCGATGACGTTGGTCCAAGTCGCTCCGCCATCTCGCGTGACCCACAGATTTCCGTCATCGGTACCTGCCCAGAGGATGTCGGGATTGCGGGGCGATTCGGATAACGCGGTGCCGCTGCCCATTTTCGAGCGGGTCAAATCCGGCGAGATCGCTTTGAGGTTATCGCCCTTGCTGACGGAGCGGAACACCATCTCCCCCATGCAATAGAAGATGCTGGGGTTGTGATGCGAGAGGATGTACGGCGTGTTCCAATTGAAGCGATGACGAGGAGCACCCGCTGCCTGCCGCGGTCGGATGAACGCTCGTTCGCCGGTGCGGAAATTGCGGCGGGTCATGGCTCCGCCTTGGCTCTCGGCATAGACAAGGTCGGGATCGGTGGGATCGACGCGGCAGACGAAGCCATCGCCGCCATTGATATACGTCCAATCCTCGTTCACGATACCGCCCCGAGGCGAGATCGAAGGCCCACCCCATGAGCCGTTGTCCTGAAGCCCGCCGTACACCTTGTAATTCGGCCGGGGATCGACCGCAACATGGTAGAACTGGCCCAAAGCCTGGAAATTGTGATGGTCCCAGGTCTCGCCGCGGTCGTAGGTGACGTAGAAGCCACCGTCGGTACCGATGATCATGTGCCGGCCATCTCGCGGATCGATCCACAGCGCGTGATGGTCGCTGTGCACGCCTCGATCTTTACCACTGCGGAAGCGTTTGCCGCCGTCGGTGGAGTAGGCGAAGCTGACCCCCAAGACGTACACGTTGTTATCGTCCGTGGGATCGACGCGGACCTTGGAGAAATACATCGGCCTTGGGTTGAGGCTGTTGATGCGCTTCCATGTTTCGCCCGCATCTTCCGAGCGATAGATTCCACCGGTTTGCCACCCTTCTTGCCCTTGTTGATCTTGGACGTTGGCTTGCTGCCCCCCGAGCGTGGTGGCATACGGACGATTGCGACTCGGCCCTCCCCGTCCGGGAGCGCCCATCAAACTCGCCACGTCCACTTCCGCCAACGTCAAAGTGACTTCCATTTTTTCCGGCTTCTCCTTGCCCCGGAGCACGGTGAGCTTCATCGTGTCTCCCGCCTTCTTCTCCTGCATGGTGGACATGACAAACTCGCGAAATTCCGGGGCAGGCTTGCCATCCACTTCGGTGACCAGATCGTCCACCTTCAGTCCGGCCTTTGCGGCGGGGCTGTCTGGCACGATGGCGGTAATCTGCATCCCCTCTTTCACGTCGTCGGCGCGGAAACCGGCCATGACCCGAGGTCCCGTGAACCCACGGCCACCCTGGCCACCGGCAGGCCCTTCCGTCGGCCGCTGCGCCAGTGTCACTTCCACTTCTTGGTCCTTGCCTTCGCGTTTGACGACGAGCTTCACTTTATCGCCAACCTTCTTCGCGCGAATCAGATCGAGCAAGGCGTTGTAATTGGCGACATCTTGCCCATCGAATTTCACGATCACATCACCGACTTTCAGCCCCGCCTTGGCGGCCGGAGTGTCCTGCGAAATCACGATCAGCTTCGCGCCGGGCGAGGCATCCTCACCCTGAATCCCCATGTAAACCTGCGACGGCGGCACGCCAGTGCCCGACTTCTCGGTGTCGATGATGGCGTACACGACATTCGGATTCTTCCGCGACCAATCCAAGCCGATGCGGCCCATCTTGACCGTCGGTAGGCCATTCGTCAATTTGCGAAACGTCTGGCCTCCGTCTGTCGTCTTGTACAAGCCGGTGCCCGGGGCGTGCGTCACCACGGGGCCGTACTGATCCGGCACCGGAGCATTTTCAAAGTAGCCGTCGTACTCATCCCGTTTGCGTTCCCAAGTGGCGACGATCAGGGTGTTGGGATCCGTCGGACTCATCCGCATGTCGATGATGCCGGTCCGATCGTCGATGTGCAAGATTTTGCGCCAGGTCTCACCGCCGTCCGTCGTCTTGTACAAGCCCCGCTCTTCATTGGGGCCCCAGAGTCGGCCCAGCGCCCCGACGTAGACAATGTTGGGGTCCTTGGGATGGACGATGATCTTGCCAATCTGGAACGATTTCTTCAGCCCGACGTTTTTCCAGGTCTTGCCGCCGTCGGTGGACTTGTAGACGCCATCGCCATAGCTCACGGAGTTTCGCGGGTTCGCTTCGCCTGTGCCGACGTAAATAATGTCCTTGTTCGAGGGGGCGACGCAGACATCGCCGATGGAAACGGTATTTTCTCGATCAAATTGATGCTCGAAACTGATCCCGTTGTTCGTCGTTTTCAGCAAACCGCCCGACGCCGTCGCGACCCAATAGGTGGAGGGATCGTCCTCGTAGACTGAGATGGATGTGATGCGGCCACCCATATTGGCCGGGCCGATACATCGCCACTGAATGGCTTGGGCCCAATTCTCCGGGATCGTTCCATCCGGTGGTGCCGCATTCGCGGGGGCCGCCGCTTTCGTTTCCTCCGCCGCGGCGTTTTTCAACGCTTCAAGTTGTTTGGTGGCTTCGGCGATCTGTTTTTCGAGTTCCGCGATCTTCTTCGCTTTTTCGGGATCGACCTTGCCTGAGGGAGGCACGCTGGCACTCGGTTCATCCGAATGCGCCGGTAACACGAAATGGGTTAGCAGCCCGACCAGGCACAACGCCAGGATCGGTCGCTGCAGGAAGAATTTCTTACACGTCATGCTGTCCAACTCCCAACTCATGGAAGGCGACGCCCAGGAGAAACACTTTTTACTTGGAACCCCCATTTTACCGGAAGGTCTCACGAAACGCCAACGAACCAGAGGGGCTATCGAAGGAAGACCCGTCGTCGCGTTGTCGCTCGGACCACAAGGCTTTTTGGCAACCTAGTAACCCGCCGCCGCGCCGTCCTTGCGGGCTTCGGTAGCTCCGTGCAAGACACCGTTGTCGAAATCGACAAGGATCGCTTGATAACCTCCTCCGTTCATCCGCACTCGTTCGACGCGATGGCCACGACGCTGGAGTTCCTTGACAACGTCTTCCGGGATGCCCGGCTCGGCCAAAACCAGGCCGGCCCCGTCGGCGGGTCGGCCCTTGGGCGAGGCGCTGCCACGATGCTCAATCCGAGGTGCTTCGCCTGCTGCCTGCAAATTCATTTTGAAATCGATCAAATTGACAAGAATCTGCACGTGCCCCTGCGGTTGCATGTCGCCGCCCATGACGCCGAACACCAGCCAAGGCTTGCCCTCCTTCAACGCCAATCCCGGGATGATCGTGTGAAACGGACGCTTCCGTGGTTCCAACCGATTCGGATGCTCCGCGTCCAAGGCGAAGGACGTCCCTCGATTTTGAAGGGCGAACCCCAAAGTCGGCGGAGTGTTCCCCGACCCGAACCCATGATAATTGCTCTGAATCAGCGAGACGCAGTTCCGATTCTTATCGACCACGCACAGGTAGGTCGTGTCACTATGGCCTAACTTCGGATCACCCGGCTCCACGTCCGAAAGCGCTTGATCGAGTCGAATCTGGCGACGCCGAGTCTCGGCGTAAGACTTGGAGACGAGCGACGCCACGGGGACCTTCGTGAACTGGGGATCGGCGTAGAACCTCGCTCGATCGGCATAGGCGAGTTTTTTCGCTTCGATGAAAAGATGCCAATAGTCCGCGGATTGCGGGCCGAGTCCCGACAGGTTATATCCCTCGAGGATATTGAGCATCTGAAGGACGGCGATGCCTTGGCCGTTGGGGGGAAGTTCGTAGACGGTCACGCCACGGTACGTCGTGCTGACCGGATCGACCCAGGTGGACGTATGCTGAGCAAGATCGTCAGCGGAGAGTAGCCCTCCGAGCTTTCGCGAATAATCGACCAGTTGCTGCGCGATCGACCCGCGATAGAAGGCATCGCGCCCTTGTTGAGCGATCTGGCGATAGGTGCCGGCCAACGCGGGATTCTTGAAGATCTGCCCCAGCCGGGGGACTTCCCCATTGATCAAAAATACTTTTGAGGATCCCTCATCGGCGGCAAGCTTGCGACGTGAGGAGTGCCAGTACCCGGCGATGATTTCAGGCACGGGAACGCCGGATTCCGCGTAGTCGATCGACGGTTGGAGCAATTCGGCCAACGGTCGAGTCCCGAATCGCTGGTGCAGTTCGTGCCAACCATCGACGCATCCCGGCACGCTCCAGCTGAGCGGCCCTAGTTCCGGAATCTCAGCCAATCCTCGCTGAGCGAAGAGTTCGCGTGTGGCCGCGGCCGGTGAACGTCCCGAAGCATTCAGGCCGTGCAACGTTTGCGTCTGGGCGTCCCAAACGATCGCGAACAGGTCCCCGCCGATGCCGCACGACATCGGTTCCATCACTCCAAGCGCGGCATTGACGGCGATGGCGGCATCGACGGCGTTCCCCCCTTTTTTCAACACATCGAGTCCAATTTGCGTCGCCAACGGATGCGCGCTGCATACCATGCCCTGCGAGGCGATGACGACCGACCGCCCGGCTTGACCCGCCGGCGGCAACGATCGTTGAGCCACCCCATCCTCTTCCCACAACAGCGGCAGCGTCACGACCGAGATCAGGGCGACCCGTGACATGTATTCTCCCGGATCTGACAAAATCTTCAAATTCGCCGGACGCGACTCAATGGCAAAAACCGGCCTGGACAAACCCTCTTTGCCACGCTATTGCCCCGACGGCGCTGAGACAATCGTTGAGTGCTCCGTCCCGAGGGAGGAACCATGTGTCGGCGCTGGCTGGTCAGCTGTTTGATCGTGTCTGTTTTGGGTGGTTGTGCTCAGGTCCGCCTCGTCGAACGGCACGCGACCGGCGGCGGGGTGATTGCGATCCCTGCTCATGCCGCTCTCGGATCCAACCGCCATCGTCGCAAAGCGGAAAAACTCATGGCCCAGATGTGCCCTGGCGGGTACGTTATCGATCACGAGCAGGAGGTGATTACCGGACAAGTGACGCATACCAACACGAACGTGAATCGAAGTGGTGTCCCCGTGCTTTCCGCGTTCGGCTTGGGTCCGACCTTCGAGGACCATCAATCAACGATCAGCACCGAGGACATGAAGGAATGGCGAATCTGGTTCCGACCGAAAGACGCTCCGCCCCCGGACAACCTGCCCGTTCGGAGCAGCGGGGCAACCGGGGCATCCAAACCTTCGGAGGGAGTCGCCCCCGCCGCCCATCAGGTTCCGGCCACAGCACCCCTTCCAGCAACGGCACCCACACCGCCACCGAAGAAATGACGCCGCGACCCGCGACGAACGGGCTTTGGGCGACGAGAACCACTACTGTTCCTTTCCGCGGTCGATGCGAACCGCGACCCGCATGTTAATCAGTAGTGGAACTTTGCTTTCCGGGTCCAAGCGGATGAGGCACTCGCGCGTCCGAGTATCGCTGTACGTGGCCGGGTCAAGAACGTTGGAGCGCCGACGTTGCATGTAACTAGCCAGACGTTCGACCCGTCCGGTCACCGTAATCTTCCCACTGGCTGTCTGCCGCGTGATGACCGCCCTCATCCCCGGTTGAACCAGCAGCGCGTTTTCTTCATCGATCTCGGCACGAACGATCAGGTCCCCCAAGGGGCAGAAAATCAGCGCCCGCGAGGCGTTTCCATCGGTGGGCGGCAGGGGAGCCGGTCCACCCACCTGATAGTTGATGTCGAAGACGTGGCCATCCACCGGTGCCCGAATCACGAACGCATCAAGCGCTTGTTTCGCTGAACGCAACTTGAGTTCGGCTTCCTTGATTGCCTCTTCATGCTCGGTCAGTTTGACCTGGGGGTCGATGACCAACAATTTGTCCAGCGCAGCCCTTGCGGTTTCGACAGCTTTCCGAGCCAGCATGACCTGGGCCTCGGCTTGCATCAACTGCGCTTCGCCCTGAACCGTTGTGCCGGCGTACTTCTTCGCGTGTTCCCACTGCTTCCGCGCCGATTCCAACTGAACGTTCGCCGTCTCCAAAGCGCCCCGGGCTTGAACCACCTTGAAATCATGCTCGGCGATTAGTTTCTGGGCTTTGTCCTTAGCGTCTTGCAACGCGGCCCGCGATCGCACCAGCGCCTGTTCCGCCTCCAACAAGCTGTTCCGAGCTTGCGTGTCGTCGAGCTTGACCAACGGCTGACCCGCCTTGACTGCCTCGTACTCGTTGACGCATATCTCCACGACTTTCCCGAACGGCACCCCGGGCACTAGATTTCGGACGCCCGTGAGGACATCGACGACGCCCGAGGCGTGAACGCTGGTGGCCTCCACAGGCGCCTGCACCTCGCGGAGATCGCCTGGAGCGGCTTCAGGGCGGCCAGCTTTCATGGAGCCGGCCACCGTTCCGAGAAGCAGGGCGACCAGCAGGATCAACAGCAGACCGGCCGTTCGCTTCACTCGTGCCATGACCAACTCTCCCACAACGGTACCGATGGGCCGAGTGCCGCTTCCATGACTTCGCACCTAACGAATGTTATAAACAGGATCGGTCTGTTGCAGCGACCTCAGGGCCAATAATCCCGAGCCGAGGGCCATCGCCATCGTGACCAGGCCCGCCGGAACCACGATCAACCAATGGAGGCGAACTTGCGTACCGACCGCGGTGGCGGCTGACGACATCAGCAATGTCACGGGGGCCGCCACCAAGAGTCCACCCAAACCGACCCAGAACGATTGGGCCAACACGGACAATTTCAATCGCCAACGTGGAATCCCCATGGCCCGCAGGGTGGCATATTCCCGTTGCGACGCGGCAGTGGCAGCGTAAAGCGTCTGGCTAGTGACGACAGCACCGACCAACAATCCCAGCAAGGCCGTAAACGCCAACGCCAACCCAGCTTTCGTGGTCGTCATCCAATGCAACCGGGAGCGGAAGGAGAACTCATCCCGGGTCATCGCTGTCATGTTCGGAAACTGCGTCTGATCACGGAGACGTTCCGCCACCCGGGCGGCGTCCTCGGGAGTCCGCGTTCGGGCCACGATGTAGGTCGTTTGCGAATCGTTCAGAAAAAGCAGCACCCGAGCCGTCTCGCGCGAGCAGAAGACATACGCCCCCCCCAGACTGCGCAGCCCATCAACAAATCCCACGACCCGAACCGTCCGTTGGGCGATCATCGCCGTGTCCCCGATCTGCTTCACGCCGAGTCGTCCACAATCGGATCGGTCGATCACCACCGTGAAGGGTTCGGCCAACGCTGCCAGCAAGTGTGGTGCTTGCCGCAATGGTTCGACGACAGCAATCGAGTTGGGGTCCAATCGCGTCCCGACGACGGTGCAGGCCGACATCAGCGTATCGTATCGTTCTCCCCGTGCTGGAACGATCCATTGGCTGAAACTAATGTAAACGTCCTCGACTTCCGTCACCTCGGGCTGGGCGGCCACTCGATTGCGAAATTGCAGAGGGATCCACGGCCCTTGGTCCACGCTTTGAACACCCGGGGCGCCCACCCAGATGTCGGCCAGGGCGCGATCGATCGGCGTGGACATCATCGACAACAGACCAATCAACAGACCAAACTGCACCGTGATCAGCACCGCGCAAAATGCTACCGCCAGAATCGCCGGCAAAAATCGGCTCCGCTCATGCCAGATCGTCGCCAATGCGTAATTCATTCGTCCTGCTTCTGGATCTTGCTCTTCTCGCCTGCTCCGCCGAGTTCGCTGGGGCTGATCACTGTGTCACCGTTCGGCCCGTCTGGCTCGCAAAACCTCCCTCCGACTCCGACCCGTTCGCACGCGGCAGCCGACACCTCTACTGATCCACAGACAGACGAGCCTCTGACCACTTGCGCAATTATCGACCCCGGCCGAACGATCGATCGGCGTCGATCTGTCCGTTTCGTGCGACGATGCAGGATGCTCAGTCCGTCCCGGCGAAGGACATCAACTCCCGCTTTCAATTATAGGATTTGGCGCCGACCTCTCCAAAACCCGTCGGATCGGCCGATTCTGATTGATCGACCTCACGCGCTCATCCTTTGGTCAGACCCAAACCCAGACGCGATGACGCAACGTGGGAGGCAAGCGACTGACGACGTACCGTTGCACCTCCTGCGAGTGATAGCGCGTGCTGTAGTGGGCACAGATGATGACTTCGTTGTGGAATCGATCGGCTCGCTCAATGAAGTCATCCAGGTGCATGTGGCCGAATTTATGGATCTTTTCTCGTCGATGGTTGGGTCGGATGAAACTCATTTCGGTAATGAGGATTTTCGCTTGATAGACCGGTGGATAGCCATCCAACCCCGCGGGGCTGGTATCACCAGTGTATGCGACCAAGGGGGTCCGAACTTCGGACGTGACGGCCACTCCGGATAAGCGCAAGTCCCGAATGCGGTCTCCCGGCAAGCCGTGATACTCGAGCTTCAATTTGTGTCGCCGCTCCCAGATGACGAAACCGACCGAGGGAACCGTGTGGGCAGTCGCGAAAACCGTAGCGACGTGTTCGCGGGACAGGTCGATCTCATCGCCGGGAGAAACGCCTTTCAGATGGCAGACCATTCGACCTCGATCGAGCCGCTGCATGATGAGGAGCAACCGTCGGACATCCTCGACGACAGCAGCGGGGAGGTAAATTGTCGGCGGTTCCATCCGCATCATGCGGCGACGAGCGACATAGACCGGCAAAGCGGCCATGTGATCCAGATGCGGATGCGTCACAAACCACGTGGGAGTTCCCATGAAGTCCCACGGCTGCGCCCCGAGGTCGAAGCCGATCTTCAACTCCGGGATGCGCCAGTAGGTTTGCACGGCCGCCCGAGAGTAGCCTTCAATCGTCAATCCTCCATGAGCACGCCGGACGACGGGCGCATTGTCCACGGGGCGGGGCCTTTCGGTTGACGACTTCGATTCCGCGCTACGAGTCGGTGGACGGCCGAATTGGGCCCTGTCACCTGGATCGGAGGGGTCAGCCTTTGGCATTCAACGGCACCTTGGGGTCATCCGCCACATGCACCCAGACATGGACGTGCGGACTGCCACGGAAATACCACACGAACGATGGCCCTTCGAGACGCCAATTATCCCACACGCCGTCCCGGCCAATGTCTTCATCGGCATAAAACGCCAGGCTGCATGCCTCGAGTCCTCCTTGCGCTTTCAAACAGGCCCGCACCTCATCCTGATCTTCTGTGCGGAACGGCTCGATCAAGAGGCTCAGCACTCGACGTAACTGCGCTTGCTGGTCACTCGACATCGTGGCCACGGGCAACCCGGGGAAGCGGCCTCGCGGTCCCTGAAAACCCACCTCCGATTCGTGCGGCGACTCGGTCACCAACACCCGCCGTCGCTGTTCGGGGTCCAACATCTGGTACACCTTGTTCGCTTCGAGAGCCTGTGGCCAGAACACATTGCCGGGGTGATCCGGTTTTTCGTTGAAGTTTTCGGCAGCGTGACCGTAAAAAATCGGTCCGCCAAATGCCACGTGCGCCTCCGAATTCCCGTCGGCGCGAAGTGTGTGATGCCGTCCCGTGATGACAAATTCAAATCGGTCGTCACCAGGTCGGCCAAACAAAGCGATCGACTGATCCGCGCCCCACGGTTTCCCGCCGGTGTCATCTTTCAGTTGTTTCAAAAAGCGAGGGTACCATTCCGGGTTCACAAGCCCCTTGAAAATGTCATGGATCAAATCCTGCTGCTTCTTGGTGTAGAAATCGCTGCGGATCCGTGGTTCCGTCACGAACCAATTATTCGAGACGAACGTGCGGAGCAGCCCGCGGTTCTTCGTGGTGTGATTCCAGTCGAAGCAAATCACTCGACGCTGGTCGTCGGTGAGCGAATCATACAGCGCCTTGACCGCGGTCTCCGACGCGCTGCTCGGCGTCGGGGCAGCCGGGGTCCGACCCGGCAGGACGGAGGCAACAGCGGCCGCGGCGGCCCCCGATCCCACTTGACGCAAAAAAGCCCGACGATCCAAATCTTGGCTCTGACGCATCGGACACCTCCTAAGGGAAAGAATGATTCGGCGCGACCACCCACCGACGCCTCAGCGGAGCAACCGTGCGTCGCACCAATTCACATGATCGCAGACGTCGCCCGCGGCGCCAAATTCCACCACCAACGTCAATTGCTTTCGACCTTTCACGTCAGCCTCGATCCACCGCGGCCCCTGCGCTGACGACAACTCCGCCTCGCCGCCGCCCACCGGCTCACCGTCGGCCAACACCCGCACCACCACACGCCCCCCCTGCCCCCTCACGTCATCCAACCCGACCCAACTCTCGAAACGGCGATACTGACCGTTCAAATCGAAACTCAAACGGCTCTGCGAATGCATCCCGATCCCTTTGTCGTAGACATGCCCCCCCAAGAGCAAACTCTTCCCCGAAACGCTGCGATCGAGGAGATACGGCCACGAAATTCCTAAGAACGGCTGATGTTCGTAACCTGTCGGTTTGAGATCGGAGAGATACACGGCCGGTCCTTGTCGGGTTTCCAACCGGACCAACTCCTCCAGTCGAACTTGCACCTCCGCTCCGAACAAGGTCTTCACTTTCAACGACAATCCGTGAATCGCCGGCTCCCGGAAGCTCAACCGCGTTCCGTTGTCGAGAGTCATGCGGCCGAAATTTTCCCGCGGCCGAAGGCTCCGCGACAATTCTGTGTTCAGTGCCAGCCCGACGACCTGGCCGGCATCCAAGCGAACTTCCTTGCCATCATCCATCAGCGTCAGGCTGCCCAAGGGTTGATCCAGATGCCGGACGACACCCCGTCGGACGTCGCCGTTACGCATGAGGACCAGGTCCCGCCGACGGCGCTCGCCCGCCCAAGGCGGCGTCTGACCGTCCCGCATCTCCACCGGCGGAGCACGCAACCAAATCAGCGACAAGGCGGGCAGGGGGATCGTCACCTCGGGAGTGGCAAGGACTCCTCCGTCACGACGAAACCACGCCCGAAAGCGAACCCGGTCGTTTTCGATGCTCAATACCTCGCCGACGAGTCGATCGCCATTCGCGAAGACCACGTGGGGTTCAGCCGGCAGCGGAGGAAGCCGCACACCTTGTCGTTGCATCAACACCAACTCGCCCGCCGCGACCGATCCGACGTCGAGCACCAGGCTGAAGTCTTTCTCGATTCGCGTCACCACGCCGACCCATTGCTTCCCCGAGGCGGTCGCAACCGTAAAGACCGGCGAAACGACACTCGGCCCCGGGCGGAGCATCGGGGGTTCATCCGCAGCGGCGCGCAACAGCCACCAGTACCCGAACAATGTGCCCGTCAACAACATGCTCTAGCCTTACCTGGCTCCCCGCGAGAATTTCTGGACCGCCTCAGGATTGAGACTGATTCCCAATCCCGGGCCTGTGGGAACCGGCAACATGCCGTTTTCGTCCAGCTGGAACCGCGGAAGGATCAACTCTTCCACATAAGGCACATCCACTTGATACTCGACCCAACCGGCGACCGGCATCGCCGCCGTCAAAGCCAGGTCGGCAGCGACGCCGACGGCGGTGTTCCAGCCGTGCGGCACCAGAAGGACCCCGTGATCATAAGCCATCCACGCCATTCGCCGCCCTTCGCTCAACCCACCGCATTTTGTCAGATCGGGTTGAATGATGTCCAACGCACGCTGTGTGATGTAGGGTTGGAATGTCTGCCGACGGGTGAACACCTCGCCGGTCGCGATTTTCACGGGCGACTGGTGACGCAATTCCTTGAACCCCTCCAAATCATCCGGTCGTAATGCCTCCTCGAACCAGACGACGTGATAATCACCGAGCATCTTTGCCGTCTCTCGTGCCCAATTCACTCCGTGCGGCCAGAACTGCTCACTCCCTCCGGCATCGACCATCAACTCGACATCTTCGCCGACGGTGTCGCGGGCCGTCTTGATGAGAAGTTCATCCATCTTTCGACTAACGCGACCGAACGGCCGCCAGCCCATCTTGATCGCGCGGAAGCCCCGGGCCACCTGCTGCCGCAATTTGTCCCGCAGTTTAGGCGGATCGTCGAACAAGATGCTGGCATACGGTTTGATCCGATCGCGGTAATTGCCCCCCAAGAGCCGCGACACCGGCTGATTCAAGGCTTTTCCCATCAAGTCCCACAGGGCAATGTCGATTCCCGAAATCGTGTGTTCGACGGCACCGCCGCGGCCATACCAGAACGTCTGTTGTCGCAGCTTCTCGCTGACGCGTTCGGCCTCGAAGACAGTCTCACCCACCAGCAGCGGTTTCAAATGAGTGAGCGACGCTTCGACGTAGACCCGATGAGTGAAGCACGAGCCGATCCCCACGAGCCCCTCATCCGTGTGGATTTCGATGAGGGTATTCATCTGCTCGTTTGGGTCGGTTCCACCGGGCCAACCCGTGTCATGGGTAGCACCGGCCAACGGGATGGATTGGACGTCGGTGATTTTCATAGAGGTCAATTTATAAACTTCGGCGCAACCGCCGATTCCCCGGGAACAATCCGCTTTGGGTTGCCCGAGAGGATGGGCCGGCCGATAATCTCCCCGTCACCCATGCTTCCTTAGGATATCCGAACATGCCTCGCCCCCTTGCTTTGAGTCTCGTGATCGGCAGTGTTCTGATGGCCGGGGCGGATTGGCCACGCTTTCGTGGTCCGAATGGAACGGGGTTCGTCCGCGAGGGGGCGCTACCTGCCACCTGGAATCAGGACGATATCCTGCGTCGGGTCGAAGTTCCCGGGCGAGGCAACTCGTCGCCCATCATCGTGAAAGGTCGGTTGTACCTGCAAGCCGCCGGCGACGATGGTTACGGTCGCATGCTTTTGTGTTACGAGGCGACAACATTGAAGTTACTTTGGCAGGCAAACGTCGAGGGCCGGCCGAGCCGAACCCACGCCAAAAACTCTCTCGCCTCGGGTACCCCAGCCGCTGATGGGTCCCGAGTGGTGTGCCTGATTTGGGACGGCGAGCAGATCCGTCTTTTGGCTTTCGATCACGAGGGGAATCGGCTGTGGAGCCAACCGTTGGGCGCCTTCGCCAGTCAACACGGGGCGGGGCATTCGCCGATCCTCGATCAGGACCGCGTCTACGTCAATTTCGACCAAGACGGCCACGCCGAACTGCTCTGCTTTGATGCAACCCAAGGGAAGAAACTGTGGTCCGTTTCTCGCCGTGCCTTCCGGTCCAGCTATACCACGCCGTTCATCCGATCTACTGACACGGGTCGTGAGCTGGTGGTTGCTAGCACGGCCGGGATCACCGCCTATGATCCAGCCACCGGCGAGATGCGCTGGAACTGGGATTGGCCCTTCGAGGGGAAACCGCTGCGCAATGTCGGTTCGCCGATCGCCTCGCCGGAGATCGTTTTGGCCATTTCCGGAGACGGCGACGGATCGCGTCACATGGTCGCCGTCACGTGCCCCAAGGCCGATCAGCCCCCACGTTTGCTCTGGGAGAAGAAACGCGGGACGCCGTATGTGCCCTGCCCGTTGGTCAGTGGCGAGTATGTCTTTTGGGTCAACGACAATGGCTTCGCTGGCTGTGTTCGACTTCGGACCGGCGAAGTCGTCTATGACGAGCGATTCACCTCCGGCGTCACCGCCTCTCCGATCCTCGTGAATGGCTTCATCGTCGCGGTGGACGAGCGGGGGAATGTCTTCAGCTATCCCGCCGAGCCGAAATTCACTCGACCTCGGCGTTTCGCCCTGAACGAAGCCGTCTATGCGTCTCCGGCAGTCGCCGATGGCCGACTCTACATCCGTGGCGAAAAGCACCTGTACATGATCGGCACGAAACCAACCCACACCGGAGAACGACCATGAGTCGAGCTCAAACGGAATGGCGATACGAGAAGCTGACGTGGCCGGAAATCAACGATGCGATCGACCTCAACAAAGTTTGCATCGTCCCATGTGGGGCGGTCGAGCAGCACGGCCCGCATCTCCCGTTGGATGTCGATCTGATCTGCCCCACCCGCATCGCCCAAGGCGCGGGTGAGACGATCCCCGACAAAGTGCTGGTCCTGCCCGTGGTCGCGTACGGCTACACCGGGCACGTGATGGACTTCCCTGGAACCATCAACAACGATTTCGAGCACTTCATCCACCATGTCCTCGACATTACCAAGAGTCTCGCGTATCACGGCTTCAAAAAGATCATTCTGTTGAATGGCCACGGGTCGAACATGCCCAATCTCGATCTCGTGGCGCGCCGTACCAATCTCGAAACCGATGCCGAATGCGTTTGCATTGGCTGGTGGAACCTGCTCGCGGTGGACAAGGAGTTCATGCCCCGCTGGCGGCAGAGCAAGTTCCCCGGCGGATGTTCGCACGCTTGCGAACTGGAAACCTCAATGTACCTCTACTTAGATGGGGACCACGTCAGGAAGGACCTGATCAAAAGCGGGGAGATCTCGTTCAACCGGGAAGACAGTCCCTTCATGTGGGTCGATCTGTTCCAAGCGGGACCTGCCACGGTTGTTTCTTGGACCAGCAGCTACAGCGAGACGGGCGTCCTGGGTGAGGCGGAATTGGCCTCCGTCGAGAAAGGGCGAGAAGCGTACCAGGAAGCCGTCAAACAACTCGTTCGATTCGTTGTCTGGTGGCAGGTCCGCCCCAAGGACCTGCGCAAAGATCGTCACCGCCGACCGCCGACCATGCCGATTCCTTGGGGACAAAGGCCCGTCGATCCACCGACCGAATCGGGCGCGTGAGCTGCATCAGGGCAATTTGCCGAGAATCTTCGCCGCCTCGTAGAGCAACGTCGGATTGTGCCCAAACGGTTGATCCCCATAGGCCGCCCAGCGCACGATCCCTTGTTGATCGATCACGAACGTGCCGTGCAGCAAATTTTCATCCTTCCCGTCTTTCGCCGGGGTATACAGCCCATAGGCTTCGGCAAGTGAATTGCTGTGATCCGATAGGACCGGGAACCGAAAGGCACCATAACGGGCATAGCGTTTGCGCGTCAACTCTTTTGAATCCGGGCTTAACGCCACGACCTGAACGCCCAGCTCGTCGAAAAGTTGGATATCTTCGTTCAGGTCGAAGAGTTGGCTGACGCAGTGGTCGCAGTGATACCCAAGATAAAACACCACGATCACGGGCCCTCTATTCAAGGCCTCTTTCAATGACCAGATCTGCCCATCGACATCTTCCCGCGTGAATTCCGGGGCCGGTCTCCCGACCAACGGATGTTGGTAGCTCTCGAAATGGACACGTTCTGCCTCGGCCAGGACCTGGGCCAACGATGGTGACAGCGGATTCTCTTTGCTTTTGCGAACGAGTTTTTGGGCCTCTTGGGCAACATCGTACTCTTGCATGGGGACAGGAGAATCAGCGGACGGCTCCAACCGACGCTTGATCGTCAACCCAAGGAAAAGGCACCCCACGAGAAAAAGCACGGCGCAGAACAAGTAGGCTCCCCACGGTCGCGACGGGATCTCGACCGATGTTCTCGAGTCGGATGAACTCTTGGTGGATTCCATAAACATGCCTCTCAGGTTATCGTCAGTCGGTCCAGGCGCGACGCTGGCTCAGGCCCTCATTCATGCAGCACCTCGTCGATGCTGCGATCGAGCACGGCGAGCATCTCGTCGATCTGCTCCGCTGTGACACATAGGGCCGGGCCGAAGGCCAGCCAATGCGGATCGAAGCGGCAGAGCAAGCCATTCGCCAACGCACGCCGACCGATGCGGACGCCGATACCGGGTTCGCCCCCGAAGCGCGCTTTGCTCGGCCGATCGCGGACGAATTCAACACCTTGGAGCAGTCCCCGACCACGAATGTCGCCGATCACATTGTATTTCTGGGCGAGACGTTCAAATCCGGCGCGGAGCCGCTCTCCCTGACGCCGGGCATTGGCGCACAAATCTTGTTCGAGAATTTCTTGAATGACCGCGATGCCGGCGGCGCACGCCAACGGGCTGCCTTCGAAGGTGTGGCCCTCGACAAAGCCGGGATTGGAATCCGCGGGTCCCCAAAAAACTTCGGCGAGGGAACCCCGGCAGATCATCGCCGAGAGGGGAATATATCCGCCGCTCAGACCTTTGCCGGTGCAAATCACGTCCGGCACCACGCCGAACGTCTCCGCGGCGAACAACCGACCCGTGCGGCCCATGCCGGTAATGATCTCGTCGAAGATCAACAAAACGTGGTATCGGTCACAAATGTCGCGTAAGAGGGGTAGATATTCTGGGGGAGGGTCGATGATGCCGCCGGTGTGCCCGATTGGCTCAACTAGGACGGCCGCCACCGTCTGGGGGTCTTCCATTTCGATCACGTCCCCAATCAACGTGGCGCAGGTCAGGCCGCAATCGTCGTACCTTTTTCCGAACGGGCAGCGATAGCAGGTCGGCGGGAAGACGTGAATAAATCCCGCAGCTAATGGTTCGTTGACGGCCCGACGCGACTTCAACCCTGACGCGGAAAGGGATCCCAAGGTGGATCCGTGCCACGACAAGTATCGGCTAATGATCTTGTACTTTCCGGGATTTCCCGTCAATCGATGATACTGCCGGGCCAGTTTGATCGCCGCCTCGGTCACCTCGCTGCCGGCACACTCAAACTTCGAAGTCCAATGTGCTTCGACGCCCCGACGACCCGGAGATTGAGCCGATCGGAGCGAGGCCGTCGTCAGATCCGATAACAGATTGGCCAGTTGCACCGCCACGGGATTTGATCCATGCATCGGCGGCGAAAAATGCAACCGATCCAACTGGCGATGGATCGCCTCAATGACCCGGCGATTGTTGTGCCCCACGCTCACCGTGTAGATGCCGGACAAGGCGTCCAGATATCGTCTCCCATGAACGTCCCAATACCAGACGCCATCGGCCCGAGCCATGAGCAGCGGATCTTTCGACCATTCCGTCATCTGGTCACGCACGAAAATTTGTCGCAGGAATCGCTGCTCGGTCGTCTGCGCTTCTGCAATCAGGTCAACGATCGCCGTCATCCGGCTGCACCTCACAAACTCAATAGGAGGTATTCTATCGCTCCAGCGCCGGTTGGCGTTCGCATCACCTCGGACGACGATCAACATCCAGGTACCCGCCGTGAAGCGGGGCTTTCGGACGCTCGATGCCGCCCGGGAAAAAAGTCACCCGCGCCCGGAGGGTGGCGCGGGTGGGGGGATAGAAACGGTGGTCATGGGCCTTGGGGGGATCGGCTCCACGACGGAGGAGAGTATCGCTGCTGGCCGAGGAGGGTCGGCTCTTCAGCGGCGTTATCGGCTGTCGCCCCGGGGGCAGGTACGATCAGCCGGTCGACGAGGGAAGAGGTATCAGTCGTCCGGGAAGCTCAGGAGCGGGTCCAGCACGGCCGCTTCTCTGTTCCTGCTCCTGTTCACTCTAGACGACGACCGAGCGCCTCAACTCAGTTCCGACCCCGACTTGTGTTCCGCAAGCTGAGGTCGCCGATCAAGGATTGCAATCAACGTGCCAGTGTTCAATCCATCACCGCTTAGGCAACGAAACCATCGATCCTCAAAGAAGTTACAGCTAAAAAAATTTTCCTTCCCTGTCGCTCGCAAACGACCGCGCGGTCATTTTTACAACATCGGGCTTCCATTTGGAAAATTCTGCGGCGGTGTGTCGATTAAAATAACCCGAAGGTCCATCACATTCGTGCCCGTCAGTCCCGTCTTCCATAGCCCTCCGACTTTCTCGAAGAAGGTGTATGTATCGTGCCGTGCCAGATAGTCACGCGGATCCAGTCCCATCGCGACCGCCCGCTCCAGAACTCGCTTGTCAGCAATCGCCCCGGCAGCATCGGTCGGACCGTCCTCGCCATCGGTCCCTGCACTCAGAACCATCACTGGGCGGCTGGTCTCCGTCTCCAGTTGCATTAGGAGCGCCAAGACGAACTCCATGTTGCGACCGCCTCGACCCGAGTTTTGGTTCAAAGTGACGGTTGTCTCGCCGCCCAGCAACAGGCAACAAGGTGGCCCGATCGGCACGTGCTCGCGCAGAATGCTGCGGACGATGCCGGCACAGACCCGCGCCACTTCCCGCGTCTCGCCCTCGACAAACGCCCCCAGATTGAGAACGGCGTAACCGAGGGCTTCGGCTTTCTGTTGGGCTGCCCGCAACGAGCGACTGTTACTTGCGATGATTTGGTGTTCAACATGGGGCAAGGCGTTTTTGAGCGTCTCCGGACGGCGGCCCGCGACGCCGGCTTGGAAATATCCCCGCACCGAAGGGGGAACCTTGTCCCACAGATCGTATCGTCGCAAGACGGCGATGGCATCGGCGAATGTCGTGGGGTCGGGCGCGGTCGGCCCGGAGGCAATCACGTCCAGTGGATCGCCGACCACATCTGAAATAATCAGGCTGAAGAGCCGACTTCCGGTGAAGTCTCGAGCCAGTCCGCCGCCTTTGACCCGGGAGAGGTGCTTTCGCACGGCGTTCATTTCCTGGATGTTGGCTCCACATCGGTGAAGCAAAAGGGTGGTCGTTCGTTTGTCCTCCAATGAGACACCCTCCACGGGCGCGGGCAGTAGCGCGGACCCGCCACCGGAAAGGAGGCAGATGCCCACATCATCGGCGGCGGCCGTGGCGAAGAGGCTTCGCATTCTTTCAACTCCGACGACCCCCTCTTGAGTAGGGAAGTTGCTGCCGGCGGGGCGGGCGGGATGAAGCAGAATGCGTTGCAGAGGAGCCGACGAACCTTCCGGCACGTTCACCAAACCTTCGATTCGATTGCCGAGAGGGGCCAAGGCACGCTCGACACCCAGAGCCATCGCCGCAGCCGCTTTGCCACCTCCAACGACGAGGACCCGACCCGAGTGGGATGCCCAAAGCGCGTGAGCAGCCTCAAGTGATTCGATGACGGCTCGGGTTGGATCGGCTGCCTCCAGGCCGGCACGCCAGATCGCCTGTGCCAAGTCTGCCGGGTGTTGTTGCCGTTCGTTGCTCATCGGTTGGGGCACTCCGAACCGCTCCACCCCCTTGGCCTCTCCTGGCCTCCTGCGCCACGACTAAATGATCGACGGACGATCAAGGTGACTGACGGGTCCGATTCCCGCGTCGACCAGCCGATTGAGCAAGACAAATCGACCGTCTTCCGTGGTTTTCGCAAAATTCAATTCTTCGTCGGTAATCCAAGTCGCCATTAATAAATGCATCAAGCCGTTGGGCAGCGGAACTCGTGCCAAAACCGGAGCGCAGGCGGTGAAAACGAGGAAATGCCCCAGCCGTGAGCCGTCACCGATCGCGACGCCCTCGACCGTCGCACCGTTCCCCGCCGCGAGATGATCGAGCAAACAGACGTCGCGGAGGATTTCCATTTGGACAAACCAACTGAG
>CAKZUU010000077.1 GCA_937922175.1 uncultured Gemmataceae bacterium | reverse complement strand
TCGAACGTCTTCCCGGCAACCCATTGTTTGGCTTCGCCTTTGAACTGCCAGTCGCGAGCCGAGACATCGTGTCCAGCAGTGTAACCAGCGACGTACTGCATGGCTCGTTCGATGGGGATGTGTTTCCCCCGTTGGCCGATCACGATGACCAATTCCGCCTCAAAGTCCACTTTCGTGCTCACCTTGGGCAGAACGATCGGCTCACGGTGACCGATCAGTGCATTGGAATATTTCGCGAAGAGGATCGGCTCATTGGGAATGGCTTGCCCGCTTTCGATGGCGTGGTCGCGGTAGTTCAACCCCAGGCAGAGAATCTTTTGGGGGTCGGGAATCGGCGGCAACCATCGCGACTGACTCACGGGAAACCGTCGAGCAGCGGACTTCAAGGCGGCAGCTCGGACGGCGGCCTGAGCCTCCTTCCCGCCGGCCAAGACGGCCCGAAGGCTCGTGGGTAACGACGGGTCGGCAAACAACCAGTCACTGTATTCCTCACCGACTCGAAGAACCGGCCGGGGACCCTCCGGCGTTTGAATCGTTGCAAAGCGCATGCGTCCTCCTCAATTCCATGCGAGGGCACCAGTTTGTCTCAGGCGTCGTGGTGCGTTGTATCAATTCCGCCGGACCAGAGGAGGAACAGCCGTCCACCCGACGTACGATTGAGCGAAGCGTCCCACGGTGAGGGAACGAGGAGGCGTTTTCCTTCATTCAAAAAAATTCACATCAACATTCTTGATATTCACTAGATGAATAGTAAAATCACGCGAGATGCAAGTGGAAGCGTTAAAAGTGTTCTGTGACGTCGCGGAGTTGCGCAGCTTTTCCAAAGCGGCTGCGGTCAATGGCATTTCGCAACCCACGGTCACGCGGTTGATTCGCCAATTGGAGGAGCGGTTGGGAGGTCCGCTGGTGGATCGAACGAAGCGCCCGCCGCACCTCACCAGCCTGGGCCGAGACTATCACGCCGGCGTCAAGCGCTTGCTCGATCAGTTCATTGAGCTGGAGGCTTCCCTGCGGCGAGAATACTCGGGCTTGGCCCTGACGGTGCGAGTGGCGGCGATCTACTCGGTGGGCCTGTCGGACATGGGGCACTACGTCGAGCAGTTTGCCCGACATTTTCCGCACGCTCGAGTTCGCATCGATTATGTCCACCCCAAGCAGGTTTACGAACAGGTGCGCGACGGTAGTGCCGATCTGGGGCTGATCTCTTATCCGATGTCCAGTCGTGAGTTCAAGGTTCTGCCCTGGCGTGACGAAGTCATGGTCCTGGCCTGCGCCCCGACCCACCCATTGGCGCATTATCGGAGCATCGCTCCGTGGCGATTGCGCGGGCAGAAATTTGTGGCGTTCGAGCGAGGCTTGGTGATTCGGCAGCGCGTGGATCGCTACCTGCACGAGCACGGCGTCGACGTGGATATCGTGCATGAATTCGACAACATCGAGACCATTAAGAAAGGGATCGAGGTCGGTGCGGGAGTGGGGATTCTCCCCGAGCCGATGCTCCGCGAAGAGGTTCGTGTCGGCACGTTGAAGGTGATCAAGCTGGAAGGCCCGCCGCTATTGCGACCGTTAGGCATCATCCATCGTCGGGGGGCCGATCTGAGTATGGCGGCCCAGGGCTTCATCGACCTGCTGCGTGGTGAACCGGTGTCGCACCGCAACGGCAAGCGCCATCGAGTTCGTTCTTGAGACGACGCACTCCACCGGGGGCGAGCTCCGGCGGAGTGAAATCGTGGGGAGATTTGCACATGCCACCGTCTGGCCAACCTCGAGCGCAAGGGCTGTATGATCCCCGCTTCGAGCATGATTCGTGTGGAGTGGGATTTGTTGTCGATCTTCGAGGCCGAAAGTCACACACCATCATCCGCCAAGGATTGCAAATCCTCGAGAATCTCGAGCATCGCGGGGCCTGCGGTTGCGACGCCAACATGGGCGACGGTGCGGGGATTCTCATCCAGGTCCCCCATGCGTTCCTTAAGGAGAAATGTGCCAAGCGTAAAATCGACCTGCCGGAACCCGGGCATTACGGCGTGGGGATGGTCTTTCTGCCGACTCATCCCGACGACAGTCATCGCTGTGAGCGGCTGATCGTCGATGTGATCAAAGAAGAGGGGCAGGAATTTCTCGGCTGGCGCACTGTACCGACCGATAACCGTGACTTGGGGCCGCGCGTTCGGGCGGTCGAGCCGAAAATCCGCCAGGTTTTCATCAAGCGCCATCCGAGCGTGAGCGATGAGATGGCGTTCGAGCGGAAACTCTACGTCATCCGCAAGCGTATCGAATCGTTGGTTCGGTCGTCCAACATCGGTCAGCGGGAGATGTTCTACATTCCGAGCATGTCGCACAAGACGCTTGTCTACAAAGGCATGCTGAACGCGAAACAGGTCCTGGGATATTTTCCGGACTTGAGCGATCCGCTCATGGAGTCGGCTTTGGCGCTGGTCCACTCGCGCTTCAGCACGAACACCTTCCCAAATTGGGCACGGGCGCATCCGTATCGCTACATCGCGCACAACGGCGAGATCAATACGCTCCGAGGCAACATCGGTTGGATGCACGCCCGCGAGACGATGTTCCGATCGGAATTATTCGGCGAGGACATCAAGAAGATCCTGCCGATCATCGATGAGTCGGGCAGCGATTCGGCGATGTTCGACAACGCCTTGGAATTGCTCGTATTAGCCGGGCGATCGCTGCCGCATGCGATGATGATGATGATCCCCGAACCGTTGTACGCCGATCCGCACATGACGCCGGAGAAGCGCGCATTCTACGAGTTTCATGCGTGTATGATGGAGCCCTGGGATGGCCCGGCGTCGATCGCATTCACCGATGGCAAGCAGATCGGGGCGGTGCTCGACCGGAACGGTTTGCGCCCATCGCGATATTACATCACCAAGGACGATCTGGTCATCATGGCGAGCGAAGTCGGCGTGTTGGATGTGCCGCCGGATCGAGTTCTTCACAAAGGCCGACTTCAACCCGGCAAGATGTTTCTCGTCGATTTGGAGCAGGGTCGGGTCATCGACGACGGAGAATTGAAACACCGCATCGCCTCCGAATATCCGTATGCGGAATGGCTCGAACGTCATTTGATCCGCCTCGAGGACTTGCCCGAAGCGCCGGAAGTCTATGGCACGGATTTCGAGACGCTGCGACGTCGGCAGCGTGCCTTCGGCTACAGTCATGAAGATGTCCGCCTCATCATGGCACCGATGGCCGAGACCGCCAACGAACCGATCGGGTCTATGGGCACGGACACGCCCTTGGCCGTGCTAAGTGACAAGCCGCAGTTGCTTTATAACTATTTCAAACAACTCTTCGCTCAGGTCACGAATCCCCCGGTGGATGCGATTCGCGAAGAGATCATCATGTCAATGGATCAGTGCGTCGGAGGTGAACAAAACCTGTTGGAGCCGGGGCCTGAATCCGCCCGCGTCATCAAGATCAAATCGCCGATTTTATCGAACCAGGAGTTGGAAAAGATTCGGGCGTTGGATGGCACGGGGCCGGGCGGATTCAAATCGATCACGTTGCCGATCACTTTCAACATCCGTCAGGGAGTTCGGGGTCTGGAACTCGCCTTGCAATTCTTGTGCATGCAAGCCGACGAGGCGACTCAGGACGGCAATTCCATCCTGATTCTCAGTGACCGCGGCGTCAATCGCGAAAATGCGGCGATTCCCGCGCTGCTCGCCGTCTCCGCCGTGCACCATCACCTGATCAAGAATGGCAAGCGCACCCATGTCGGTCTCGTGTTGGAGAGTGGCGAACCGAGGGAAGTGCATCACTTCGCGCTGCTCATCGGCTACGGGGCAGCGGCCATCAACCCTTATCTGGCCTTTGAAACGCTCGACGGCATGATCCGCGAAGGGATGATCTTCGCCTCGGAAGTCGCGGCGTTGAAAAATGGTCATGGTCATCGATCCGAAGGTCATCACGGAAACGGTCAAGGCAACGGATACAAGGATCCGACCGCCGAAACTCATCACGCCGCGTTACTGAATAAAGCCATCAAAAACTTCATCAAGGCGGCCAATAAAGGCGTCGTCAAAGTCATGTCCAAGATGGGCGTCTCGTGCGTGCAAAGCTATTGCGGAGCGCAAATTTTTGAAGCCGTCGGTCTGAACAAAGATTTGATTGACAAGTACTTCACCTGGACGCCCAGCCGGATCGGCGGGATCGGGCTGGATGGAATCTTCGAGGACATCAAGGCTCGGCATCGGCGGGCCTTCCCCGTTGTCCCCGAGCGAACTCGGACGTTGGAGATCAGCGGGCAATATCAGTGGCGCAAGGAAGGCGAATTTCATTTGTTCAACCCGGAAAGCGTGCACAAATTGCAATACGCCTGCCGCACCGGCAACTACCAGGTGTTCAAGGAATACAGTCGTCTCATCGATCAACAGGCCGAACATCTCTGCACGCTTCGGGGGTTGCTGAAGTTCCGGTTGGACGCGCCTCCGGTTCCGATCGAGGAGGTCGAACCGGTGGAATCGATCATGAGGCGTTTCAAATCGGGGGCCATGTCGTATGGCTCGATCAGTCAAGAAGCCCATGAGACGTTGGCCATCGCGATGAATCGCATCGGTGGCAAAAGCAACACGGGCGAGGGAGGTGAAGATCCCGAGCGCTACCTCTGGACCAATGAACGGGGCGATTCGAAGAACTCGGCAATCAAACAAGTCGCTTCGGGGCGCTTCGGCGTGACGAGCTTGTATCTGGTCAATGCCAAGGAACTCCAGATCAAGATGGCGCAAGGAGCCAAGCCCGGCGAAGGCGGGCAACTCCCGGGGCACAAGGTGTATCCTTGGATTGCCAAGGTCCGGCACTCGACTCCCGGTGTCGGGTTGATTTCACCTCCGCCGCACCATGATATTTACTCCATCGAAGACCTGGCTGAGTTAATCCATGATCTGAAGAACGCCAATCCTTTGGCGCGCATCAGCGTGAAATTGGTCGCCGAAGTGGGAGTCGGCACCATCGCCGCAGGCGTCGCCAAGGCCCAGGCGGACGTGGGGTTGATTTCCGGTCACGACGGGGGCACGGGAGCCAGCCCTTTGACGAGCATCAAGCACGCCGGTATTCCATGGGAGCTTGGCCTCGCCGAGACTCAGCAAACCTTGCTGCTCAACGACCTCCGCAGCCGCATCGTCGTCGAGGTCGATGGTCAATTGAAAACCGGCCGCGACGTGGTCATCGGTGCCTTATTGGGTGCCGAGGAGTTTGGTTTCGCCACCGCGCCCCTGGTCGCGATGGGCTGCATCATGATGCGTGTGTGTCATCTCAACACCTGCCCGGTGGGAATTGCCACGCAGGATCCGCGGCTGAGGGCCAAGTTTGCCGGGTCGCCCGAACATGTCGAAAATTTCATGAGATTTGTCGCCCAAGAAGTCCGTGAGTGGATGGCCCAATTGGGGTTCCGCCGCTTCGAGGAAATGGTAGGTCGAAGCGATCGCTTGGAGCAGGAGCGAGCGATCGAGCATTTCAAGACCAAGGGAATCGACCTGTCGAACATCTTGCAGATGCCCGAAGAAATCAGCGACAGCGTGGGCCGTTACTGCCAACAGACTCAAGACCACGGGCTGGAGCGGTCATTGGACCTGACCACGCTGCTCCCCATTTGCCGTCCGGCGATCGACCACGGCGAGAAGGTCGAACGCACGTTGACGATCCGCAACGTCAACCGGGTGGTCGGCACGATGGTGGGAAGCGAGATCACTCGCAAATACGGTGCTGCCGGTTTGCCCGATGACACGATCAAACTGCACTTTCATGGCTCCGCCGGTCAGAGCTTCGGTGCGTTCATTCCGCGAGGCATGACCTTGATTCTCGAGGGGGACGCCAACGACTACCTGGGCAAGGGGCTGAGCGGCGGAAAGATCATTGTTTACCCGCCCCGCTCGTCAACCTTCGATCCGATGGAGAATGTGATCATCGGCAACGTTGCCTTCTACGGAGCCACCAGCGGCGAAGCCTACATCGACGGCATGGCCGGGGAGCGATTCTGCGTCCGCAATTCCGGTGTCGATGCGGTCGTCTTAGCCGTCGGTGATCATGGTTGCGAATACATGACCGGTGGGCGCGTCGTTGTTCTCGGACCGACCGGGAAAAATTTCGCTGCAGGGATGTCCGGCGGAGTCGCGTATGTCCTCGATGAGCACGACGCCTTCCCGGCATTGTGCAATCAGGAAATGGTGCGGCTGTTCCGCCTTGAAGACGGCGAGGAATTCGCTCTGGTCCATTCGCTGGTGCAGAAACACTTTGACTACACGCACAGTTCCCGATCGAAACAAGTTCTCACGGATTGGGCTCGTTTGGCCCCGAAATTCTGGAAAGTCTACCCCAACGACTATCGTCGCGTCATCGAGACTCAACGGCGATTGCGCGACGAGGGATTGTCAGAAGACGAAGCGGTGATGGCTGCCTTCGAGGCGAACGCCCAGGATGCCGCTCGGATCGGTGGCAAATGACACCCGGCCGAAGCGCACGAACTGCGATCGGAACTCACGTTTTCGGGAGATCAACTGATGGGCAAGCCGACAGGCTTTCTCGAATACCCTCGCCAACTGCCCCTCGCTTTGGATCCTTTGGAACGGGTCCATCATTGGCAAGAGTTTCATGGTCACGCCGACGAGGAGTCGTTGCGGCAACAGGGTGCCCGATGCATGGATTGCGGCGTGCCTTTTTGTCACACCGGCACCCTCTTGGCCGGTATGGCCTCCGGCTGCCCCATCAACAACCTCATCCCCGAGTGGAACGATCTCGTCTATCGAGGTTTGTGGCGCGAGGCTTACGAGCGGCTCGCCCTCACCAATAACTTTCCCGAGTTCACGGGCCGCGTCTGTCCGGCGCCCTGTGAAGGTTCGTGCGTCTTGGGCATGACCGAACCACCCGTCACGATCAAAAGTATCGAGTGTGCGATCATCGATCATGCCTTCGAGCAAGGTTGGATCGTGCCGAACCCTCCCGCTCGTCGCACCGGCAAACGGGTCGCCGTTATCGGCTCCGGCCCCGCGGGTTTAGCCTGTGCCGACCAACTCAACAAAGCAGGGCACCACGTCACCGTCTTCGAACGTGCCGACCGGATCGGCGGATTGCTGATGTACGGCATCCCGAACATGAAGCTGGACAAGCGCTATGTCCAGCGGCGTGTCGATCTGATGGCCGCTGAAGGCGTCCACTTCGTGACCCATTGCGAAGTGGGGAAAGACTGGCCCGTCGATAAACTCCGACGAGAATTCGACGCCATCGTCTTGTGTTGTGGGGCGACACGCCCGAACGATTTCTTCACAAAAACTCCGGGTCGCGAATTAAAAGGCATCCATTTCGCGATGGAGTTTCTCCATGCCAACACCAAGAGCCTTCTGGACAGCCGGCATCAAGATGGCAACTACATCTCGGCGAAGGACAAAGATGTCGTCGTGATTGGGGGAGGCGACACGGGGACCGATTGCGTCGGGACCGCATTGAGGCACGGCTGCCGCAGCATCTTACAACTGGAAATTGTGCCCAAACCGCCCCTGACTCGGGCTCCGGACAATCCGTGGCCGCAATGGCCTCGGGTGTATCGACTCGACTACGGGCAAGAGGAAGCCGCCGCCCGCTTCGGCGATGACCCCCGCCGCTACGCCATCCAAACGACTCGCTTCGAAGGGGACGAACAGGGGCATATCAAGGCAATCCACACCGCGCGGGTCGAGTGGGTCCGAGACAACGGTCGTCCGGTGCCGAGAATCATTCCAGGGACCGAGGAGGTTTTTCCCACTCAGCTGGTGCTCTTGGCCTTGGGTTTCAGCGGTCCGGAACCGACCTTGCTCGACCAACTCGGCGTGCAGCGTGACGAAAGGACCAATGCGAAAGCCGCTTACGGTCGGTTTGCAACCAACGTCCCGGGTGTTTTTGCAGCGGGTGACGTTCGTCGGGGTCAAAGTCTGGTTGTCTGGGCCATTAACGAGGGTCGAGGAGCAGCTCGTGAATGCGACCGCTTCCTCATGGGGCGAACGGACTTGCCTTAGTTCCTCAGGCGGAACCCCACAGGGCTTGGCTCGTCGATCATCTTGGACGGTCGGTTCACGATGCATTGTTCAGAAATTTGGGAATAATTCTCGCCGACGTAGCCTCCGAGTTCGTATATCAGTGTGAAGAATTGTTGACCGGGGCGTAAATTTTCCGTGCACCGCAGCAGAGCTGAGATTGACGCGAATTTGTGGCAAAAACGCGAAAAATATGAAATTTGCTCTTGAAGTCGGTGACGAAGCGGTTTAGGCTCACAATGTTTTCGCGGTCCGCGTTCCGAAGAGCTTTATCGTGTCTTATGTTTCGATAGGTTTTAGGAACAACGGGCGGTGGATGGCGGCGACAGGTATTCTTAAGGCTTATACTCCGATCCGAGAGGTTTGGTTCGTTCGGGTTGGGTAATCTCTCCCTAGTTTTTTGTTTTGTTCCTTTTTTACAGGAGTTCGTTCTATGTATCGAGGGAAACGTCAAGGTTTCACTCTGATCGAGCTGCTGGTGGTGATCGCCATCATCGCGATCCTCATCGGTTTGCTCCTGCCAGCAGTGCAAAAGGTACGTGAGGCTGCCGCACGTGCCAAGTGCCAGAACAACCTCAAACAGCTGGGGTTGGCGGCTCACAACTACGAATCTACGTTCCAGAATCTGCCGCCTGGCTATCATGGCCCGAAGCCGCACGTCGATTATCCGAACACGGGACACTTGAACGAGAACGGGATGGACGGCCCCATGGCCAAGTGGGTTGGAAGCATCGTCTACCTGCTGCCGTACATCGAGCAAGACAACTTGTATCGGCCGCTGCGAACGATGAATGACAAGACCTACCTGGGCGCTTGGTGGGAAACGAACCCGGACTGGACGCTGGCTCATGCCACGATTCCGATCCTGCTTTGCCCGGCTGATCCGTCCAACCCCGGCGAAATCACGGGAGGTTGCGCGGCGTTGATCCACAGCTATGATGCCGGCCCGCCGGATGGCATCGAAGGCGTCGTCATGTATTACTTCCCGGGCTATTTTGACCTGGGCAAGACGAATTACACCGGCGTCGCTGGTCCTGGCTTCCAACGTGGCTCGCTCGCGGCTCCGGCGTCGCTGGGCGCGAACTACCGTCCGTACACGGGTGCGTTCACCAATCGCTCCAAAGTCAAGATTTCGTCGATGGGCGACGGCTCGAGTAACACACTGCTGTTCGGCGAACTCCTGGGCGGCTCGGATCCTGGCCAACGCGATTTCCAACAGACCTGGATGGGCACCGGCACTATGCCGACCTTCCGCGGTCTGTGCAATGGTCTGCCAGGCACGGCCAACCAAGCAAACTGGGCGGGCTTCAGCAGCCGGCACCCCGGTATCGTTCAGTTCTGCTTTGGTGATGGTTCCGTCCGCGGTGTGAAGCACGGCGATACCTATGTCCGCAACGCGGCCACGGGTGCTGTCGGTACGCCTTCGCCTGGCTGGTTCGCGTTCCAAGCCGCGGCCGGCTACAACGACGGCGACACCCGCGCTGGGAATATCCAGTAAGCCGTTGCATCTATAACCTTAGGGGGGAGGCTCGGCTCGAACACTCGAGCCAGCCTCCCTTTGTTTTCTGAACGCTTCTGTCTTTAACGGGAGATCTTCTTCGTATGCGCCAGTTCTTCAATGCTCTGTTGGCCGGCTTGTTCGTCACGAGTCTGCTCGTCGGTTGCGATGGCAGCAAAGAGGCGAAAGTCCCCGCGAAAACCATCGAGGTGAAGAAGGACGAGGGAACCAAGGCCTCCGGCAGCGGCGAAGGCTCCGGGGCCAAGCGCGACAAAGCCACGGTTGATTAATTCCGCCGTGTGGCTGTCGCTCGGACAATCACTGCTGCGAGCCGATGATTCCTCTTTGGACCGGCGAAGCAGGTTTCAACGGCTCGCAACTGATTCGATTGATCGATATGTTTCCAAACGAACAGGAAATCATCCCGACCGATCCGACCGGCTCGCCGTGTTGCGCCACTTTTCTCAACCGGCTCTCTCTCGAGGTTCCTGAACTCAATGTTAAACATCGCTCGAACGATTGCTGTCATTTTTTGTGTTGGGGGGCTTCTGGTGGGGTGCGATGGCGTCAAGAAAGATGCCACTCTGCCTGCCAAGACTTTCGATTTGCCCAAACAAGGACCGAAACCTGCCGGCGGTTGAACTCGGTTGCTCGCAACGCGAAGGATTTTGAAAGGCCCGTTCGCTGATGCTTTGTTGAGAGCGTCGGGGCGGACTCGAGGTCGCTATTGGGCGTGGGGTGACGAGACGGGTAGCCCCAAGCGTGGAGCGATGCGAGAGACGTCGTAGACGCAGCCGGCCCAAACGCCGCCGCTGGCATGTTGCAACAACGCCCAAAGTCGGGTGTCGGCCGGCAGGCCGGGATCGGGGGCGAGGTCAGAGCGAAACGGTCGCGTTTGCAACTCGGCGGTTCCCTTGTTCGGGTCGCCGTCGATGATGAGATCGACCGTTCCTTCGAGTCGAATTCGATCAATGACAATGCGAATGGTATCGCCGTTGCGCAGTTTGCCGATGGGACCACCGGCCAGAGCTTCGGGGCTGATATGACCGATGCAGGCACCTGTCGAGACACCGCTGAACCGGGCGTCGGTCAGAACGGCGACGTGCTTGCCCCAACTCAGATGCTTCAAGGCTGAGGTGATCTGGTAGATCTCCTCCATGCCTGCGCCCAAAGGTCCGCGGCAGCAGAGAACGAGAACATCTCCGGGTTTGATGGCGCCGTCTTTGATCGCGCGGACGGCGGCTTGCTCCGTGGTGAAGACGCGAGCGGGGCCGATCATCCGGTAGACTCCGTCGGCATCAACGACGCTGGGATCAATGGCGGTGCTCTTGACCACGGAACCATCGGGGGCCAGGTTGCCGCGAGGGAACGTCACAGTGCTGGTTAATCCGCGCGAGGTGGCCTGCTTCGGAGTCATAATGACGGAGTCGGGATCTACCCCATCGCGTTGGGCCAAGATTTCTCGGAATCGTCGACGCCGCTCGCTCTTTTCCCACCATGCGAGGACATCGCCGAGGCGAAGACCGGAGACCGACCGACAGGAGAGGTCGAGCAGGTTCAGGTCGCGGAGGTGAAGCATGACTTCGGGGACGCCGCCGGCCAGGAAGACGCGGATCGTGGGATGACCGACGGGGCCATTGGGCAGTGCGTCGACGAGGCGTGGCACGCGGCGGTTGATATCGATCCAATCTTCGAGCGTGGGGCGAGTCAGGCCGGCATGGAAGGCGACGGCCGGGATGTGAAGCAACAGGTTCGTGCTCCCGCCAAAAGCCGCATGAACTGTGATGGCATTGCGGAGAGCGGCGGGGGTGAGGAGGTCGCGAGTGGTTTGACCCGTCTTCGCGAGTTGTACCAAGGCCTGGGCAGATCGCTGGGCCATGTCGATCCAGACGGGTTGTCCTGACGGGGCCAAGGCCGAGTGGGGCAAAGCGAGTCCGAGGGCTTCGGCGACGACTTGGGACGTCGCCGCGGTGCCGAGAAACTGACATCCTCCGCCCGGACTGGCACAGGCGCGGCAACCCATTTCCCTGGCGTGCTCCAACGTCACCTCGCCGTGGCTGAAGCGGGCGCCGAGCGACTGCACCTTCCCGGTATCTTCACTGTCAGGTAGCCCCGCCAACATGACGCCACCCGGGACCAACACACATGGCAAGTCGTGGGTTCCTGCCAGGGCCATCATCATGGCGGGCAGGCCCTTGTCGCAGGTCGCCACACCCAGGACACCACGGCGTGTCGGCAGTGAGCGGATCAGGCGACTCAGAACCAGGGTGGCGTCGTTGCGGTAGGGGAGACTGTCCATCATCCCCGGCGTCCCTTGGGTCCGGCCGTCGCAGGGGTCGGTCACCGCACCGGCGAAGGGAATCGCTCCGAGACGACGCAGTTCTTCTGCCGCCGCTTTGACGAGCAGCCCGACCTCCCAATGGCCGGTGTGGTAGCCCAAGGCGATCGGCGTCCCATCTTCGGCTCGTATCCCGCCGTGAGTGGACAGAATAAGGAACTCCGGCTGGCCCAGATCGGATGGTTTCCAACCCATGCCGACGTTTTGGCTCCATCCGAATAGATCGCCGCTGGCCGATTCCCGTAATTGCGCCGGAGTCAGGGGCAAAAGTCCGGCGGGTCCCGTCGACTGGGTGATCAGATCATAAATGCTCGGGTCATTCGCGTCGAGAATCGAGTGGGTCGTTGTCATGATGACTGTTCGAATCACCTCATGGCTGGAGCTCGGTGGGTCGGGGCGAATTCATCTTACGACCGGAAATCGAAGAAGGAGCGAGCCGTGCCGACCGTCGGAAGCCGTCGCTCCGGTTTGCATCGGCGTCGAGGTCGCTATCATACCCCGCAATTCGATCGTCACGCTTTCAAGAGGTGCAGCCATGACGTATTTCCCCGAGGTCTCCACGAAAATTGCCTACGAAGGTCCCGACTCGAAAAACCCGCTGGCTTTCCGTCATTACAACCCCGATGAAGTGGTGGAAGGCAAAACAATGCGCGACCACTTCCGTTTTTCGGTGGCTTATTGGCATACGTTCCGGGGCATGGGGGGCGATCCGTTCGGCCCCGGATGCGCGGTGCGGCCGTGGGAGGACGGCACCGATTCCGTGGAAATGGCTATCAAACGTGTTCGTGTGGCCTTTGAGTTCATGGAGAAACTCGGCACGCCCTATTACTGCTTTCACGACCGCGACGTCGCCCCGGAGGGATCCAACCTGCGCGAGACAAACGCCAACTTGGATCGCGTGGTCAAGGTCCTGAAAGAAGAGCAAGCCCGAACGGGAATCAAATTGTTGTGGGGCACCGCCAATCTGTTCAGCAACAAACGGTTCGTGCACGGCGCGGCGACCAGCCCCAATGCTGACGTCTTCGCCTATGCTGCGGCTCAAGTGAAAAAAGCCCTTGAGATCACGCATGAATTGGGCGGAGAAAATTATGTCTTTTGGGGCGGCCGCGAAGGTTACGTCAACCTTTACAACACCGACATGAAGCGCGAGCTCGACCATCTGGCGAGGTTCTTTCATTTGGCCGTCGATTACAAAAAGCAGATTGGTTTTAAAGGTCAATTTCTGATTGAACCCAAGCCCAAGGAACCGACGACGCACCAATATGATTTTGACAGCGCCGCAGTGGTGGCCTTCCTCAAGACATACGGATTGAGCGATCATTTCAAGTTGAACATCGAGACCAACCACGCCACGCTCGCAGGGCACACGATGATGCACGAACTGACGTACGCGAGCATGCATGGGATGCTGGGCAGCATCGACGCGAATCGCGGCGACCTGTTGCTGGGGTGGGACACCGATCAGTTTCCCACGGACTTGTACCTGACGACCCAGTGCATGTTGGTGATTCTCGGCCAAGGGGGGCTGGCTCCTGGGGGAGTCAACTTCGATGCCAAAGTCCGCCGCGAGAGCTTCGAGCCGGTCGATCTGTTTCACGCGCACATCGGGGGGATGGATGCGTTCGCTCAGGGGTTGAAGATTGCGGCTCGGATTCGCGCCGAGGGGGTGTTGCGTGATGTTGTCAAGCAACGATATGCTTCATGGGACAGCGGGATCGGGGCGGATATCGAGGCAGGCAAAGTCGGCTTCGCGGAACTGGAGAGCTACATTCTGGCACGAGGCGACGCGGCGCCGAACACCTCGGGCCGGCAAGAGATGCTTGAGAACATCATCAACCGCTACCTGCGGTGATTCGCCCGCCTGTTGGTCAATGCCTGGGACGCAACACGAGGAGGGTAAGTGACGAACGATCGCGCGGTGCCGACTTCTGAGGGGAGCTTCCCGCGTCGGCTTCAAATGGCCACCCTGGGACTCATTCTTGTGGTTTTGGTGGTCCATCTGTTGCAGCTGTTTGGTAGTATTTTGAGGCCGTTGCTCATTGCCGGCCTGGTCGCTTACGCGATCCTGCCGCTGCACCGCTGGTTGGTGCGGCAGGGGATGAGGCCCAGCATCGCCTATGCCGTTCTCGTCGGCGTCTTGCTTGCCATCTTCGTGTTTCTCGGACAGGCGATCTACGGAAGCTTGAATTCGATCACGACCGAACAATTCACCCAATACAAAGCCCGACTGGATGCTCTCGGCCGGCGTGCGATCCAATGGGGCGAAGACTTGGGACTCGGTCGCACCGTGCAGCAACTGAACCAATTGCTCCGGGACCTCACTTTTTCGAGTGAGGATTGGATTGAGATGGCTCAACAATTGCTTCAGCAGTTTTTCGATTTCGTCACGTTCGTTTTCATCGTGTTTATTTATTTGGTATTTCTTTTGGCGGAAAAGATTTCGTTTCCTCGACGGATGGAGTTGGCCTTCGGCGCGAAACGGGCCCACGACATCGTGAACGTCGTTCAAAGCATCAACGAAGCGATCGTCAATTACATTGCGGTCAAAGCATGGGTCAGCTTGCTGACGGGCTTGCTTTCCTTGATACCGATGTTGGTGTTCCGAGTCGATCTCGCCCTGCTTTGGGGCTTGCTGTTTTTCTTACTCAACTTTATTCCGTATTTGGGGAGCCTGGTGGCGATGATCCCGCCGTTGCTGTTTGCCTTTGTCGGGAGCGATTCCATCGTCCCGGGCGTGCTACTGCTGATCACGTTGACCATCATCCAATTGGTGATTGGTCAAGTGATCGAACCTCGGATGGCGGGGAGCCGGCTCAATCTCAGCCCTTTGCTGATCCTGTTGTCGCTGGCGTTTTGGGGATCGTTATGGGGAATTCCGGGGCTGCTTCTGGCGGTGCCCCTGACGGTCGTCTGCAAAATTGTGTTGGATCACATCGAGGAGACACGTCCGATCGGCACGCTGATGTCGAATGTGTAAGAGCCCGCGACACCGCCTTCAGCCGATGTTGTTCTTCAACCATTCCAAGGTCAGGCGCATCCCCTCGTCGAAGCTCGTTGGGGGCGAGTAGCCGAGTTCTCGCCGGGCTTTGTCGATATTGAAATCGAGATCTAGGCCGAGAAACTTCAGGCGTGCTTGCGTCAGCCGTGGAGGCTCGGGTTTGCCGATCCGTCGGGCGCGACCTTCGAGGAGGCGAGCCACGAGACGTGCGATGACGAGGGGGACACGCTTCTGCACTCGAGGCAGCCCCAACCCATCGGTGATGGTGTTGAAGAATTGCAATTTGGTAATTCGCTCGCCATCGGTCAGGTTGTAGACCTGTCCCACGGCTTTGGGGTGATCCACGGCGAGGAAGATTGCCTCGACCAGGTTGCCGATAAAAATGGTGTTCATGTGAAGCTTGGCAGGGTCCCCGATAAAACGAACCACGCCTCGCCGTAGATTCTCGACGAGTTTGGGCAGCACGGTGCGATCCCTTGGTCCGTACACGAATCCTGGGCGCAAGACCACGACAGGCAACCCGTGCAGGCGATGGGCGTCGAGGGCGAGGTGCTCGGCTTCCACCTTGGTTTGCGTGTAGCCGTCGATGTGGCGCGGGGGAAGAGGCTCCGACTCATCGGTCCCGCGATGGTGTCGGGCGGCGTAAACCCCCAGGGTGCTAATATGAACGAAGCGATGCAACGGGCGCTGCTGGCACGCCTCTAACAATTGTCGGAGCGCATCGACATTCACACTCCGGTAGGCCTCGACGGGCCCCCAATCCCCGACCTTCGCGGCGCAGTGGACGACCACGTCGACACCGTCCAACGCCTGACGGACGATCCCCGGGTCGGTCAGGTCGCCGCGGTAAATCGCCACACCCCGAGGTTGGAGCAGCGAGGTGTCACTATTTTCCCGAGCGATGGTGCAGACCTGATGGCCGCGAGCGACAGCCGCCTCGGCCACGTGTCCGCCGACAAAACCTGTCGCCCCGGTGATCAGCCATCGCTGGGCCATCCAAGGATTCCTTCATGAGGAGAATGAATGCGGTTTTCTTGGTAGGTGACTTCATCTTCGGCAAGGGGCGGCAGCGATGCCGAGTCGTTCCCTCCCCGACTGGGAATTCGGAAGCGACGACCGACTCTTTCTCGTTCGAGGCCGATTGCCCTTGACATCCTCCCCCTCGGACGCCAGATAGCGTCGTCCCACCTGGGGAGGTTTGTCATGAGGTGGATCGGCCTGCTGTTTCTGGGAGGCGTCTTCGCACCCGAGCCGGGGGCGAACTCGTCGCGGTCCCACTCCCTGCAGTTGTCCACGGTCACGGCGGTGGCGATCGATCCCGAGTTGGCCCAGGTGGCCTGGGGATACCTCGATGGCCGCGTGTTCATCGCCGACCGCCGGCACGCCAATGAATCAGCGGTGACGCAGTGGGAGTTGCCGGCTCCGCCGACAGCCCTTGCTTGGTCGCCTGATGGATCAACGCTGATTGTCGCGGACTCGGAGGGCGGCTTGCGGTGGGGGCGAAATCCTCGGAAATCGACGTTCCGGCGGTTACAAGGGCACCCAACGTGCATCCATTCCCTCGCGTTTGCTCCGGATGGTGCCACCTTCCTATCGTGTGGGCAAGATCATCGAGTTCGTCTGTGGCGTGCTTCGGATGGGGCCCTGCTGACGACTTGGGGGCCTTTTTCTTCGCCGCTGTACGCCCTGGCGGTCTCACCCCAAGGTTCGTGCTTCGCCGTGGGTGGCTCGGATGGTCGAATTCGGTTGCTCCGAAATTCTGATGGCGAGATCGTCCAGGAAATGGCACACCCCAACGGCGCGGTGCTCTCGCTGGCGTTCTCCGATGACGGCAGGTATTTGCTCTCCGCCGGTCAGGATCGGACGGTGAGGTTGTGGGATGTTAGCTCGGGGGAATTACGTCGTCAATTGAGCGGCCACGGCGATGCCGTCGTCTATACCACGTTCGGTGGTAGTTCGCGCTGGATCGTCTCGCTGGGTGAAAAGGGGCTGATGGTGCTGTGGGATGCGGCCACGGGCGAAGCACGGTATGCGGATCGCGTCCCGGGAGTGACGCATTGCGGCACGTTGGCCGGCGTCTCGACCTTGCTCGCGGGAACGGTCTCGGGTCGGCTGATCTGGAGAGAAATCCCTCGGTCGGCGCGCTGACGGGAAAGGTCGGGCGAGCTGATGCTCGTTTGACGGTCAAATCATCGGACATCTGATCGACGTAAGACCGATGTGATCCGTGAATCGACTCGACGTGGCCGACCGGTCGAGGCGTCGATCAATACCCACACTGTTCGGGCCTTGACCAAAATTTGACCATCGCCTGCTCGGTGGATTTCGGTGAAGCGTTCCCAAGTCGCGCCGGAAGGTTCGCCAACCCATGTCCAGACGGTCAATTCCTCGCCGAGAAAAGCCGGTCGAAGGTAGTCGATTTCATGTCGTCGGACGACCCATGCGATGCTGTTGTGCCAATCCGGAGGTGCGGCCGCCAACCAATGAGCGACGGCGGCATCTTGAATGAATCGAACAAACGAGACATTATTGACGTGTCCTTGGGGATCGAGATGATCTGGCAGGACGCGGATGGGGAGGTGAAATTTCCAGCCGTCCCACCCCGTGGCGTCAGTCATGAAAGGCTACCTCACCTCCCGCGAGAGTGGACAGCGCCCGATATGCGGCCGGGTCGATCGATTCGCGGAGGAAACGAACGCTGCCATCGCAAAAGAGGAAGTGACAGCCGCCGGAGTGCATGCTACGAAACCCCGCGAACATGTCGTAGGTGCCCGGTGCGGTGCCGGCATTGACACAGCCGTGGTTGAAATCAAATGCAGGCAGAGCCAAGCGGTTGTTCATTGGTTCATCGAAGGGATCGAGGTGCCCCCCTCGCAGGGCGGTGACCCCAAGCGACGATCCGTGCAAGGTGCCCAAGGAGTTCAGAGCGGCCGTTGCCGTCGGCCCGCAGGACCAGCTCTGGTCGATCAG